>JAPLTR010000707.1 GCA_026398065.1 Verrucomicrobiota bacterium
CGCCCGCACCGACCGCGACACCGACCACGCCGACGGCGACGACGACTCCCGCGGCGCCGAAAACCGACGAGGCCACGCTGGCCAACAATGCCCGTGTCATCACCGTGGACCGCGGCCAGGGGCCCTTCCGGATCCTCTACGTTTCGGGCCGCGCGAACTGGGAGTTCAAGTATCTCAATCGCGCGCTGCAGGAGGACGAGCAGGTGCAACTGGTCGGTCTCATCCGCATCGCGAAGCGCGAGCCGAAGTTCGATTTCCGCGGCCGCGCGGGCGAGACCAGCAACCCGCTGTTCCGCGGCTTTGGCAACCAGGCGCCCGAGTCGGTCGAGTCCTATGACCAGCCGGTCCTCGTCCGCCTCAACACCCGCGACGAGGTCGAGCTGCGCGCGGGTTTTCCGCGCAAGCCCGAGGACCTTTACGGCTATCATGCGGTGATCGTGGATGACCTGGAGGCGGAGTTTTTCGCCCCGGAGCAGGCCATGCTCCTGCAGAAATTCGTGTCCGAACGCGGCGGCGGTTTTCTGATGCTCGGCGGCATGGAGTCCTTTCAGGAGGGCAACTACCTGCGGACGCCGATCGGCGACATGCTGCCGGTCTATCTCGACCGCGACGCGACGCCCGCGCCGCCGGTGGGCCAGGTCCAATTTCAACTGGCGCGCGAGGGCCTGTTGCAGGCCTGGGCGCGCCTGCGGGACAACGAGGCCGACGAACGCTCGCGGCTCGATGCGATGCCGCCCTTCGACATCGTGAACCGCGTGCGGGGCCTCAAGCCCGGCGCGAGCATCATCGCCACCGTCCGCACCGAGAAGGGCGAGGAGTTGCCCGCGCTCGCCGTGCAGCGTTTCGGCCGCGGCCGCACCGCCGCCCTGACCATCGGCGACCTCTGGAAATGGGGCCAGCGTGGCGGCCCGGCCGCCCAGGCCGACATGGCCAAGGCCTGGCGCCAGCTCGCGCGCTGGCTCGTGGCCGATGTCCCCAACCGCGTCGACTGCACGGTCGAACCGCTCGCGGCCGACGCCAACGGTGCGATGCGCGTGCAGGTGCGTGTCCGCGACGAGAAATTTCAACCCGTGGACGATGCCGCCGTCAGCGTCGAGGTGCAGCCGGTGGTCTTCGAGGGCACCGCGGGCGCCGCCGGTCAGGCCATCCGTCTCGAGGCGGAGCCCGCGCTCAGCGAGCCGGGACTCTACTACGCGACCTACGTGCCGCGGCAGACCGGCGGCTACAAGGTCGTCGCCTCCGTGAAGAACAACACGGGCGCCGACCTCGGTCGCGCCGAGGCGGGCTGGAGCACCGACCTCGCCGCGGAAGAGTTCCGCTCGCTCACGCCCAACGTCGCGCTGCTGGAGGACCTCGCGCGCAAGACCGGGGGCGAGGTGATCGCCGCCGCCGACCTGGAAAAATTTGCCAAGCGGCTCCCGCAGCTGCGCGCGCCCGTCATGGAGACGTGGTCGTACCCGGCGTGGCACACGCCCCTGATGTTTGTGTTCGCCCTCGGCTGTTTCCTGACGGAGTGGGGCCTCCGCCGCTGGAAAGGCATGCCATGAGAACCTGCTGTCTGATTGTTGCCCTTTTCGTTTCTGTCCTGCGTCTCGCTGCCGCCGACCGCGCGACGGTCGTCGTCGTCGTGGGCGCGCCGGGCGAGGACGAATTTGCCACGGCCTTCACCCAGCAGGTGACCACCTGGGCGAAAGTGTGCACCCAGGCCGGCGCCAAGCCCGTGGTCGTCGGCACCGCCGCGTCCGGCGCGACCGCCGACCGCGACCTGCTGAAGCAGGCCTTGGAAGCCGAGGCCAAAGAAGGAACCGCCGAACTCTGGGTCGTGCTCATCGGTCACGGTACCTTCGACGGCAAGGAGGCGAAATTCAATTTGCGCGGGCCGGACCTGGCCGCGAGCGACCTGGCCGAGTGGCTGAAGCCGTTTCGCCGGCCCCTCGCGATCATCGACACCGCCTCGGCGAGCGCGCCCTTTCTCACCAAGCTCGCGGCCCCGGGCCGCGTCGTCGTCAGCTCCACGCGCAGCGGCAACGAGCACAACTATGCGCGGTTCGGGACCTATTTCGCCGAGGCCATCGCCGACCCGAAGAGCGACCTCGACAAGGACGGGCAGGTCTCGCTGCTCGAGGCGTTTCTCAGCGGCGCGCAGCGCACGGCGGAGTTCTATAAAACGGAGGGCCGCCTCGCCACGGAGCACGCGATCATCGACGACAACGGCGACGGCCTCGGCACGCCGGCCGACTGGTTTCGCGGCGTGCGCGCGACGAAGCGCGCCAAGGACGGCTCGAGCCTCGACGGCGTCCGGGCGCACCAGTTTCACCTCGTGCGCAGCGACGCCGAGCAGCAGCTGACGCCGGAGGCGCGCGCGAAACGCGACGACCTCGAGCTGAAGCTCTCCCGCCTGCGAGACGCCAAGGCCAAGCTCCCCGAGGCCCGGTATTATCTGGAACTGGAGAAACTGCTGCTGGAGCTGGCCGCCGTGTACGAGGGCACCTGAGGTTCGCCGCGAAGCGGGTAGGGACGCCTCTCCGAGGCGTCCGGGAGCGGGTACGATCACGAGGAGAGCTTTGTCTGCGTCAGGGTGTTCGCACGACGGACGTCTCGGAGAGACGTCCCTACCTCAACGGCCTCCCCGGGGCAGATCGTGGAGATTGGGCGTGACGCGGTGGCGTGGGGGTTGCTTGAGTGCGGGATGCTCACCCGATTCTCCGTCGCCCCCCTGCATACGATGACCCGTTCGCTCGCCGACGTGGCGATGGGCCGCACCGCGCCCGACCTCGTCATCACCGGGGCGCGCGTCCTCTCCACCTACACGGAGCGCATCCACCCCGGCCGCGAGGTGTGGATCAAGGCAGGCCGCATCGCGACGGTGAAGCCGGCGGGTTCCTACAAAAAATCCAAGCTCACCGGCGCCCAGCTCTACGACGCGCGCGGCGGGATTCTCGCCCCGGGGCTCGTCGATCCGCATGTCCACATCGAGAGCAGCATGATGACGGCGTGCGCCTTTGCCGAGGCCGCGCTGCTCAACGGTACGACCACGGTCTTCTGCGACAGCCATGAAATCGGCAACGTGTGCGATGTTGCCGGCATCGAGTGGATGCTCGAGGACGCGCGCCGCGCGCCGCTGTCGGTTTTCCTCACCGTGCCGAGCACCGTCCCGGCGACCAACTCCACGCTGGAGACCGCGGGCGGCGACCTGACCCCGGCCAAGATCGGCAAGATCTTCGACAAGTGGCCCGAGGCCGCCGCGCTGGGCGAGAAGATGGACTACGTGTCCGTCGCGCTCGGCGACGGGCGCAGCCACGCCATCCTCGCCGAGGCGCTGAAGCGCGGGAAGCCCGTGTGCGGCCACATCTACGGCCGCGAGTTCGTGGCGGCGGGCGCCGCGAGCGGCATCACCGACACGCACGAGGCGATCGACCGCGAGATCGCGAACGACTTTCTGGAAAACGGCGTGTGGATCTTCCTGCGCGGCGGCAATCCGACGACGCCGTGGCATTCCCTGCCGCAGGCGATCAAGGCCGTGACGGAACTCGGCGCCAACCCGAAGCGCGTCTGCGTCTGCACGGACGACCGCGACGCCGACGACCTGTTTCTCTTCGGCATGGACTGGGTCGTGCGCCAGGCGGTGGCCGCCGGCCTGCCCACCACGACGGCCTGGAGCATGGGCTCGCTGCACCCGGCGACGCGCTACGCGATGGACGGCGACTTTGGCGGGCTCGCGCCCGCGCGCCGGGCCGACATCGTGCTCCTCAACGACGGCCTCGAGGTGCAGAACACCTGGTACGGCGGCGAACTCGTCGTCGAGAAGAAGAAGATCACGCCGCTCCTCGACCGCGCGCTGAGCAAGCCCTACCGGTATCCGCGCGCCGCGTACGCGACGATCAAGCTGCCCAAGAAAGTCACGCTCGTCCCGCCGTTGCCGACGAAGCCGGTGACGGCGAATGTGATCCGCGTCGTCCCGCCGGGGATCGTCACCGCGCACGATCGCGCCGCCCTCACCCCGGCCGCCTCGTGGGCGGAGCACCTGAAGCAGCATGACGTGTGTTTCCTCACCGTGGTGGAGCGCCACGGCAAGACCGGCGGGGTGGGCTACGGCCTGCTGCGCGATTTCGGGCTCACGGACGGCGCGGTGGCCAGCAGCGTCGGCCACGACGCGCACAACATCGTGCTCGCCGGCACCAACGAGGCCGACATGCAGCTCGCCCTGGCCACGGTCAAAAAGATGCGCGGCGGCGTCAGCGCGGTGCGCGGCGGCAAGGTTCTCGCGAGCGTCGCACTGCCGATCGCCGGCCTGCTGTCCGACCAGCGCGCGCCGGTGGTCGCCAAGGAGACCACCGCCCTGAAGCGCGCCTGGAAGCAGCTCGGCTGCATGGTGCCCTACATGGGCTTCAACCTCCTGCCCCTGTCCGTCATCCCCGAACTGCGTCTCACCGACAAGGGCCTGATCGACGTCCTGGGCATGAAGGTCGTGCCGTTGTTCGAGCCAAAGTAACGGTTTTATCCCAACCTGACGGGACAGCGGGGCCTTCCTGGTGCGGTCCGTGGTAGGGCTTCCGTCTTGCGGACGCCTTGGCCCGAATACCCCCAAACGGCGTCTGCAAGCCAGACGCCCTACCTCCGAACTCCGCCCTCATGGCGGCGACGTCCCGGGCATGAAGGTCCAGCCCCGGTATGAGCCAAAGTAATGCTTTTTACTGCTAACCACGCAGTTTGAGCCGGTCGGCGGGACAATTTGGCGTGGAGGCTGCTACTCGGAGGGGTGATTACCACCACTCCACCAACCCACCGCCATATCTTCGCGGCATTGGCCAGTTTAGGCATGGCCGCCACCCCGTTTGTGCAGGCGCAGACCACGCCCGCCAAAGCGGACGATGTCACGACCATGTCCAAGTTCGAGGTCAAGGACGTGCCGATCGAGCAACAAATCCTGCCGACCTCGCGGCCGTTCAACTCGGTGTTCGGCACCGACGACAACATCGTCGATGTCCCGCGCAATGTGACGATCATCTCGCGCCAGCAGCTCACCGACATCGCGATCACCGACGTGCTGGATTTCTCCAAGCTCACGTCGAGCGCCTTCACCACCACGAATTTCGGCGCCCCGGCCAACGCCAGCATCCGCGGCCAGTCCGCCGACCTGTTCATCAACGGCGTGCGCGCCCGCATCACCAGCAACGGCAACGGCCTGCCGGTGGACTTCAATTCCGTCGAGTCCGTCAACATCGTGAAGGGCCCCGCCACCGCGGTGCAGGGCACCTCGATGTACGTCGGCGGTTTCATCGATCTCATCAGCAAGCGGCCCTATTTTGACACGACCAAGGGCTCGGTCAGCTACACCCTCGGTTCCTACAACACGAACCGCTGGACGCTCGACGTCGGCGGGCCCTTCTCGAAGGCGCTGGCCTACCGCTTCAGCTACTCCGGCGAAGACACCACGGGCTACTACACCGACGGCAAGAAGGAGACGCACTCGATCTACGGTGCGATCACCTGGCGCCCGACCCCGAACTACGAGCTGTTCCTCAATGCCCAGACCTTCTTCGGCGTGTACACCGAGAACTGGGGCATCAACCGCGTGACGCAGGACCTGATCGACAACGGCAATTACGTCACCGGCATCAACATCAACAACGGCGCGACCGCCACGCCCTCCGACCCGCAGAACTCGAAGTACGTCCTCGGCGGCGGCAACGTGATGAAGTTCGGCCCGACCGTGCAGATCAACCGCCACCTCCGCCTCCTCCGCCCGGGCAACCAGTCCGACGGCGCGGAGTTCAGCGTGCAGGCGATCCAGACCGCCAAGGTCAGCTCCGAGGTCAATCTGAAGAACACGACCTACTTCAGCCACACGAAGCGCAATACGCTCAGCACCTACTACTACTCCGAGGTCATCGATCCGTCGTGGTTCATGGAGAACCGCAGCGAGTTCATCTTCAGCTCGAAGAGCCTCTCGCTCAACTCCGGTCTCGACCTGCGCTACCAGCGCACCAAGGCCTACGACGACTACTTCTTCGAGCCGGCCAACGTGTGGGACATCACCAAGGACCACTCGTACATCAACGTGTACAACTCCATCGACTACGCCGCCAATCACGGTTTCCCGATCCCCGGCTGGCCCAACCGCTACGCCCAGCCCGGCCTCTTCAACGGCGACACCAACGACAGCCACGGCACCACGGTCGGACCCTTCGCCCAGGGCACGTACAAGGTCAACGAGCAGTTCAACATCGTGGGCGGCCTGCGCTACGACTACTTCAAGGCGAGCGTGCGCGAGCCCCTGCTTCCCCCCTACAAGGAGGCCGACATCTCGGTCTGGCTGCCCAACGTGAACGGCAGCGTCGTGTACAAGCCGACCCCGGTGTCCAGCGTGTATTTCACCTACAACTACAGCCGCAACACCTCGGGTGCGGTGGGCAACGGCGGAGGCATCACCGGCTGGAATGCGGCGGGCACGGCCCTCGACAAGGAGAGCTTCCAGCAGCCGAGCACGCTCTACGAACTCGGCACCAAGTACTCGCTCATGAACAGCAAGGTCTTCCTGAACTTTGCCGTGTATGACCAGAAGCGCACCTCGAAGAGCACCAGCAGCACCGTGATCCAGACCTACCGCTACAAGGGCTTCGAGGCCGAGCTGAACTACCAGCCCGACAAGCACCTCTACGCGACGGTTTCCTACTCGTACATCGATGCGGAGTCGTCCGCCCCGTTCCAGTCCGACGGCGGGATCACGCCGCCCCTCGCGGGCCAGACGGCG
>JAPLTR010000291.1 GCA_026398065.1 Verrucomicrobiota bacterium
CCGCGATGCGCCGCGCCTTCCCCAATCTCTTCTCGAGCTACGGCGTGCGCCCCGTCGAGGGCTACTCCAACGAGCTCCTCAAGGCCCTCCTCCACATTGCGCCGCCGCGCAGCGACAAGCCCAACGTCGTCCTCCTCACACCCGGCGTCTACAACAGCGCCTATTTCGAGCACTGCTTCCTCGCCCGTCAGATGGGCATCCCGATCGTCGAGGGCCGCGACCTCGTGGTGCGCGATTCGCACGTCTTCATGCGCACGACCGCCGGCCTCGAGCCGGTCGATGTCATCTACCGCCGCATCGACGACGATTTCCTTGACCCGCTCGTCTTCCGGCCCGACTCCATGCTCGGCGTCCCCGGCCTGGTGAACGCCTACCGTGCCGGCCACGTCGCCCTCGCCAATTCCATCGGCACCGGCATCGCCGACGACAAGGTCATCTACGCCTACGTCCCGAAGCTCATCAAATACTACCTCGGCGAGGACGCCATCCTCCCGAACGTCAACACCTACCTCCCCTCCGAACCGCTCGACCGGAAATACGTCCTCGAAAACATCGAGAAGCTGGTCGTGAAGGCCGCCAACGAGGCCGGCGGCTACGGCATGCTCATCGGCCCCGCCGCCACCAAGGCCGAGTGCGAGAAGTTCCGCGAGCTCGTCGCCGCCAACCCGCGCAACTACATCGCGCAGGACCCGATCAATCTCTCCCGCTCGCCCACGTGGTGCGACGGCAAGCTCGAGGGCCGCCACATCGACCTCCGTCCCTACATCCTCTACGGGGAGAAGATCACCGTCACCCCCGGCGGCCTCACCCGCGTCGCCCTCCGCAAGGGCTCGCTCGTCGTCAACTCCTCCCAGGGCGGCGGCTCGAAGGACACCTGGGTCCTGCAGGGAGACGAATAACATGCCTCCGGTCAAAACACCCCCCTCCCGGCCGCAGGCCACGGTGATGCTCTCCCGCGTCGCGCACTCCCTGTATTGGATGAGCCGATACATCGAGCGTGCCGAGAACCTCGCCCGCCTCCTCGACGTCAACCTCCAGCTCCTCCTTGATTTCCAGGGCTTCACCGACACCTCCATCCAGGAGCACTGGGGCTCCATCCTCCTCGCCTCCGGCGACGAGGAGCTGTTCGAGAAGCACTACGAGTCGGCCGACAGCCGCAACGTCACCGAGTTCTTCGCCTTCGACGTCCGCAACCCCAATTCCATCCGCTCCTGCGTCAATTCCGCCCGGGAAAACGCCCGCATGATCCGCGACCAGATCTCCGCCGAGATGTGGGAGACGATCAACGAGCTCTACCTCTACCTCCACGACCGTACGTCGAAGGAGATCTGGGCCGCCGGCGGCGCCGGCGAGTTTTTCAACAACATCAAGCGCAGCGCCCACCTCTTCCAGGGCCTCACCGCCTCCACCTATTCCCGCAGCGAGGGCTGGGAGTTCATCGAGATCGGCAAGTACATCGAGCGCGCCGACAAGACCACGCGCATTCTCGACGTCAAATACCACATCCTCCTGCCCAACGCCTCCGATGTCGGCGGTGCCGTCGACACCGCGCAATGGCAGGCCGTCCTCCGCTCCGCCAGCGCCCTCGAGGCCTATCGGCGTTTCTACGTCAGTGAAATCCTCCCGTGGAAGGTCGCCGAGTTCCTCATCTTTTCGGACTCGTTCCCGCGCTCGCTCCATTTCTGCGTGGCCCAGGTCGACGAGTTCCTCCGTCGCATCCTCGGCGACACCGGCCCGCGCCCGCGCACGGGCGCCGGCCGGGCCTCCCGCCGGCTGCTCGCCGACCTCCAGTCCCTTTCGATAACCGATGTGCTCCAGGAGCACGGCCTGCATGAGTTCCTCGAGGAGGTCCAGAAGACCCTCGACACGATCGGCAGCGAGATGGTGGACACGACCATGTTTTACCCCGCGGAGTCCTCGACCGACGTCCAGCAGCAGCAACAACAGCAACAATAACGCCTCGCCATCGTCGCGCCCGTCGCGACAACGATGTCGTTTCGCTCGTTCCCTGCTCTGCGTCCATGCATCTTCGCATTCTCCACCGCAATACGTTCACCTATGCCGGCAAGGCGCAGGACAGCTTCAACGAGGTGCGCCTGCGCCCGGTCAACTCCGCCACGCAGCACTGCCGCGAGTTCGCCCTGCACCTGACGCCCGTCGCCGAGGCCCGCGACTACGACGATTTCAACGGCAACACGATCCACTACTTCGACATCGCGACCCCGCACTCGAAGCTGATCATCGAGGCCGTCTCCACCGTCGACACCGTCCCCCTCGCCCAGCGCCCGCACATCCCGGCCGTGCCCGTGGCCGACCTCGAGGCCTCCTCCGAGCGCGAGATGTACGCCGAGTTCTACACCAGCTCCCACTACGTGCCGCTTGAGGTGGAGTTGTGGCGCGAGGCCCAGGACGCCCTCGCGGAGGGCCGCGGCGACATCTGGAGCGATGTCCGCCGGCTCGGCTCCCACGTCTATCGCACGGTCGCCTACAAACCCAAGACCACCGGCGTGAACACGCGCGCCACCGAGGCCCTCAAACTCCGCATGGGCGTCTGCCAGGACTTCGCCCACATTCACCTCGGCCTGTGCCGCAGCCTCGGCATCCCGGCCCGCTACGTCAGCGGCTACTTCTTCAACAACACCCGCCGCCCCCGCGAAATCGAGGCGTCCCACGCGTGGATCGAGGCCCACATCCCCGGCTACGGCTGGGCCGCCTTTGACCCGACCCACGACCGCATCGCCGACGACCGCTACGTCAAGGTCGCGGTCGGCCGCGACTACGCCGATATCCGTCCCGTCAACGGCACCTACCGCGGCGCCCCCACCCGTTCCCTCAAGGTCGAGGTCACCGTCCGCGAGACCACCGCCCCCGGGACCGATCCCGGTCACCCACCGAAGGCCTGAGCCCTCGGCATTCTTGATTTTTGCGCCGTATCGAACCGGAACCCGTCCCATGATTCCGGTTCAATTGTCCCTTCCGTGCGTTTGTGTCACCGTGGCTCTCGTCTGATCCGCGCCTCCACGCACTTCTATGTTTCTCCGCCTCATCCACACCACGCGCTACGAGTACTCGCAGCCGGTCGCCTTCGCGCCCCATGCCCTCTACCTGCGTCCGCGTGAAACGTCGCGCCAGCGCCTCCACGAGTTCAAGCTCGACGTCTCTCCCTCCCCGCGTCGCATCGCCACCAACGACGCCGAGGACAATGCGCTCGACTGGGCCTGGTTCTCGCCTGATCTCACCGCCAGCCAGTTGGAGTTCCGCTCCGAGTTCATGGTCGAAACCCTCGACACCAACCCCTTCGATTTTTTTCTGAAGCCCACCGCGCTAGCCTTTCCGTTCTTCTACGACGACGCCGAACGCTACGCCCTCGCCCCCTGTCTGGCCCTCCCCCGCGGCACTGACGAAGCGCAGCTCCGCGCCTGGCTCGACCGGAACTTTCCGACGCCCCCGCGTGACACCGTCGCCCTGCTCGCCGAACTCAACACCACCGTCAAACGCTCCCTCTCCTATGTCCGGCGCGAGGCCCCCGGCATCCAGACGCCCGCCGAAACACTCGCCTTCGGCAGCGGTACCTGCCGCGACTACGCCGTCCTCCTCATCGCGCTCTGCCGTCACCTCGGGTTCGCCGCCCGGTTTGTGAGCGGCTACCACTACGACGCCCCTCCGCCCGGCCTGACCAATCCCCTTCCTCCGACGACCCACGCCTGGGTCGAGGTGTACCTGCCGGGCGGCGGCTGGCGGGGCCTCGATCCCACCAACGGTATTTTCTGTGACGACGCCTTTGTCGCCGTCGCCCACTCCTCGGTCGCGGAAAATGTGAACCCGATCCAGGGCGGTTTCTTCGGGGCCGCGTCTTCCGCTCTCTATATTTCGCTCACCATCGACCGGCTGTAGTCTCGCCGTCTGCCCACCGTTCTCCCGCTCCCGCTTTTTCGCCCCATGCCCACGCCCTATCCCGCCCCAGTCTGGAAATCCGTCCGCGCGTGCGGCGATGCTGTCGAAATCTCCCTCGCCCGCAGCGGCGTGCTTCTCACGATGGGCGGTGAGCCCACCTTCGTCCCGGTGGCCCCCACCGGTGCCGAGTGGCAGACCGCCGCCCTCGGTCCGACCAAGCTTGCCTACGCCCGCAAACTCGCCCGCGAACTCATCCGCACGGCCTTTCCCGGCTCCGTCGTCTTGGAAACCTCCGGCAAGCACTACCCCGGCGAACCGCTCCCGCGCTGGGCCCTCCTCATCCAGCGCCGGGCGGACAAACAGCCCGTCTGGCGCGACGTCACCCGGCTCCGGGCCGACACCGAGCCCGGCACGCACACCGTCGCCGACACCAAGAAATTTCTCGCCGCCCTCGCAACCGCGCTCGCCGTTGACGCCACCCACTCCCTGCCCTTCGCCGAGCCCGACCAACCCGCCGAGGTGATCGGCTACGTCCTTCCCCTCGACCACTCGACCGGCACTTGGATCACCGACGACTGGACGCCCGCCCTCGGGGCCGGCCCGCTCCCGCTCTTCCCCGGTGAAAGTCCTGCCGGCCTGCGCCTGCCCCTCGGGGAGCTCGGCGAAAAAAATCTCCGCCTCGCCCTCACCGCCGAGATCCGCACGGGCACGCTCACCCTCTTCATCCCGCCGCTCCTCCTCTCTTCCTATCTCGCGCTCCTCGTCGCCATCGAGGGTGTCCTCGTCGCCCAAAAGCTCCGCGATGTCGTCCTCGCCGGCTACGCCCCGCCCGCCGACCCCAAACTCCCGACCGTCGGCCTCGCGAGCGATCCCGGCGTGCTCGAGATCAATGTCTCGCCCTGCGACACGTGGGCCGACTACGACCTTCAGCTCACGCAACTCTACGCCGCCGCGGCCTCGTGCGGCCTCTGCGCGCGCAAGCTCCAGTTCAACGGTCGCGAGGTCGGCACCGGCGGCGGCGCGCACCTCGTCTTCGGCGGCCCCGTCGGCCTGCTCTCGCCGTTCTTCGCCTTCCCCGCGCTATTGCCCTCGGCGATCCGCTACTTCCAGCACCACCCCGCGCTCAGCTTCGCGTTCACCGGCGCCTACCTGGGCCCGAGTTCGCAGGCCCCGCGCATCGACGAATCCACCTACGAGGCCCTCTACGAACTCGAGATCGCCTGCGCCGGCGCGGAAAATTTCGGCCGTCCGCAAAACCTCGCCCTCTTCGACCTGCTCTTCCGCGACCTCCTGATGGACCGCTCGGGCAACACCCACCGTGCCGAGATCAGCGTCGACAAGCTCTGGAATCCCTTCGCGCCCAATGGCCGCCTCGGCCTCGTCGAGTTCCGCGCCTTCGAGACGCACCCCGCCGCCCCCGTCCAGTCCGCCGTCGCGCTCTTCATCCGGGCCATCCTCGCCCGCCTCGCCGCCGACCCGTTCAAGACGCCCTTCATTCGCTGGGCCGGCGAACTCCACGACCGCTTCTTTCTACCGGCCTTCGTCTGGGAGGACCTCGCTAAGATCTGCGCCGACCTCAAGGCCCACGACATCCCCTTCGACCCCGATTGGCTCCGTGCCCCCTGGGAATTCCGCTTCCCGAAGCTCGGCGAATTCGCCCTTGCCCTCACGCCGCCCGCCGATCCGGAAAAACCCGAGGCCGAAAAGCCGAAGCCCGTCCCATTTACGGTCGAATTTCGGCAGGCCCTCGAAGCCTGGCCGCTCCTCGGCGAGTCGCCCAACGCCGGCACCGTCTCGCGCAGCGTCGACTCCAGCCTCGACCGGATCGAAGCCCGTCTCTCCGACGCCAAGGTCCTCGAATCCGGCCTCCTCCTCGTCAACGGTCTCCCCTGCGAATTTCGCCCGACGTCCGACGGTGGCGCCGCCTGCGGCATCCGCTACCGCGCGTTTTATCTGACGCCCTCGCTTCAGCCCCACGTGCCCGTGCACGCTCCGCTCCTGCTCGAATGGGTCGACCGCGAAACCCTCGTCGTGGTCGCCGCCGCCCGCTGGCATGTCTGGAATCCCACCAACGCCCAATACCCCGCCGCGCCCGCCGATGACAGCGAGGCCGCCGCCCGCCGCGCCGAGCGCTGGCAACCCTGGCCCCACACCGTCGGCCAGTCGCGCTTCGTCCCGAAAATCGATTTCCCGCCAGAAGGAAAATACACCCTCGATCTCCGCCGCTATCCCGCGCAGGCCCGCTGAGAGCCAAACACAGCCGCGCGGTGTCGGGACGAATCCTGACACCGCGCGCCGGGTCGGTCAGTTCAGCTTACAACTTACGGTTCCTGCGTTACGTGACCTCTTGCTCAATCGCGGTCACCCGCCCCGTGCGGTCAAACACGACGCGGAAATGCTCGCGCTCCCGCCGGCCGTCGTAGCCCATGTACCACGGATAGACCGGATCGCCCCACCGGTAGTAGCGGTGATACCAGCCGCGATAGAGCGGAAACCCATCCGGCGTCTCGTAGGTCACATAACTCCAGACCTGGCCCGTGCCGTCGTTCGTCGTGCGGGTGCGGACCCGGTCGGGCTCCCCCAACGCGAGCCGCACGGCATCGCGGTCGAAGCCGATCGCGATCTTGCCCTGCTTGATTAGGTCCTGCTGATCCGCGTTGTAACTCGCGAACAGCTCGGGGTTGTGCTTGATGCGCGTGGCGGGCGTCGAACAGCCCGTGAACGCAAACGCGGCGGCGGCCGCGACGAGGGGTAGGAGAAGGGTGCGTGCTTTCATCGGAATTCTCCTGGTTGATGGTTGAAGGTTGTGAGTTTTCTGTCCGTTCCCTGAGACTTGTACCGGATGCAAAATGTTTCATCGAAAACGACGCTCCTGCTCTGGGACATCGACGGCACCCTCATCGTGTCCGGCGGCGCCGGCTCCCGTGCGCTGACCACCGCCCTGCGCCACACCTTCGGCCTCGACGGCTCGCTCGACGACATCGACTTCGCCGGCCGGACCGACCGCTGGATCCTGCGGAAAATCTTCGAGAAATTTGACGTGCCCGCCACCGAGGAGAACTTTGCCCGCTACCTCGAAGTCTATCTGTCCGCGCTGCCCGCCGAACTCTCAAATCCCCAGGCCTGCGTCCTGCCCGGCGTCCGCGAAGTCCTCTCGGCCACCGCTGGCCACCCCGCGCTGGCCCAAGGCGTGTTGACCGGCAATGTCCGCCGCGGCGCCCAGACCAAACTCGCCCACCACGGCCTCTGGGACCATTTTCCATTCGGCGCCTTCGGCGACGACAGCGAGCACCGCAACGAGCTCGGCCCCCACGCGCTCCGCCGCGCCCGCGAACACCACGGCGCCGACTTCGCCGCCGACCGCGTCTGGATCATTGGCGACACCGCCCACGACATCGCCTGCGCCCGGGCCTTCGGCGCGCGGGTCCTCGCCGTCGCGACCGGCGGTCACACCTTCGACGAACTCGCCGGCCACCACCCCGACGCCCTCCTGCCCGACCTCACCGACACCGCCGCCGTGCTCCGCGTGCTGACCGGCTGATCGGATCACCGCTGCGTTGTCTCGATCGCCGAAACGCGGCCCATGCGGTCAAACACGACCCGCATCGTTTCGCCATCCCGCCAGTCGCGATCCCCGACTACGACGCCCCCGCCCACGCCCGTCGAGCCGCGCACCGAGCCCACGCCGATGCCGAAGCTGAAATGGGACTTTTCCTTCCGGTAGGCCCACACCTCCGTCGTCCCGTCGTTCGTCGTGCGGGTAAACTTCCGGTCCGGTTCGCCCAGCGCCACGCGGGCCTGCTCGGTCGTGAAACCGATGCCCACCTCACCGGCGCGGACTTTCTCCTGCACCGCCGCCGGCCAGGTGGAAAACTCGGCCTGATGCTTCGAAATGCGCGCGGCCGGCGTCGCGCAACCGGCCGCCGCGAGCAGCGTAACCACCGCAAGGAGTGAAGGGAGTAATTTCATGGCGGGATTTTTGTTTGCTGGCAGGGTGCCTGCCGGGAATATCGACACCCCTAATCAGTCCCGGTTTCACCTTTCCGCTCCTCTCATGTCCCAACTGTTCACCATCGCCATCGGTTCCGATCACGCCGGCTTCGCCTACAAGGAAGCCATCAAGGCCCTGCTCCTGGCCGAGGGCCATACCGTGCGCGACTTCGGCACCTACTCCGACGCGAGCTGCGATTACCCGGATTTCATCCGCCCCGTCGCCGAGGCCGTGGCCCGCGGCGACTACCAGCGCGGCATCGTCCTCGGTGGCTCCGGCAACGGCGAGGCCATCGTTGCCAACCGCGTGAAGGGCATCCGCTGCGGCCTCTGCTGGAATGAACAGGTCGCCATCTGGAACCGCTCCCACAACGACGGCAACTGCCTCTCCCTCGGCCAGCGCACCGTGACCGAGGCCGAGGCCCTGCACATCGTGAAAGTGTGGCTCAGCACCGCCTTCGAGGGCGGCCGCCACCTCGCCCGCATCCAGAAGATCGACGCCTGAGGTCCTGGGCGGCCGTAGGGGCGTGGCTCGTCCACGCCCAGAGGGGAGACTTCCCCGAAGTCCCGCCCTCCATCCCTTCGCGAAACGCGTCTTCCTCGCCCCATCATTCCCCTCCCTCGCCTCCTTCTCATTCCTTCCATCCCAACAAATCATTTGACATCGAAACAATAAATGATTCCATATCGAAGCATCACCTCATGACCGCCCGCTCCACCACCTCCTCAGCCGAAGCCGCCGCGCTCGACGCCTACGTCAAGCTCATGCGCGCCGCCGAGTCCGTCACCGCCCGGGCTCACACCGTCCTGCCGGAGGGGGTGACGATCACCCAGTTCGCCGCGCTCGAGGCGCTCCTGCACCGCGGCCCCCTCTTCCAGTCCGAGCTCGCCCTCAAGCTCCTCAAGAGCGGCGGCAACCTCACCCTCGTCGTCGACAACCTCGAGCGCGACGGTCTGGTCGCCCGCGAACGCGACGCCCAGGACCGCCGCCGCATCGCCGTCGCCCTCACGCCCAAGGGCCGCAAGTTCATCACCGGCCTTTTCCCGAAGGTCGCCGCCAGTCTTGCCCGCGAATTCTCCGCCCTCACCGCCGCCGACCAGGCCACCCTCGCCCAGCTCTGCAAACAGCTCGGCCGCGGTGTCCCGGTCCCGTCCGCCGCCGGTCCCGCCGCCTCCCCCGCGGCCTGAACTATTTTGCCGCCCCGTTTTCATTTTTTCCGATTTCTTCGTAATTAATTACTTCAACATCAAATCATCATTTTTATGAACACCACCACCACCGCCCTGAACCTGCCCGGCATCCATCATGTCACCGCCATCGCGGGCGACCCGAAGCGCAACGTGGACTTCTACACGCGCGTCCTCGGCCTCCGCCTTGTCAAGAAGACGGTGAACTTCGACGACCCGACCACCTATCACCTCTACTACGGTGACTCCGTCGGCACGCCCGGTTCCATCCTCACGTTCTTCCCGTGGGCCGGACTCCGCCGCGGCCGTCCCGGCAACGGCCAGGTCTACGCCACCGCGTTCTCCGTCGCCGCCGGTTCGCTCCGCTTCTGGGAGGCGCGCCTGCTCACCCATGGCGTCACTCCGTCCGCGCAGACCAACCGTTTCGGCGAAGACGTCCTCGCCTTCACCGATCCCGACGGGCTGATCCTCGAACTCGTCGCCACCACCGAGGCCGACACCCGCCCTGCGCACACCCACCCGGAAATTCCCGCGGCCAACGCCATCCGCGGCTTCCACGGTGTGACCATCGCGGTCATCGACGCCGCCCGCACCGAAAAGCTCCTCGTCGGGCCGATGGGCTACCGTACCGCGCAGTCGGCGGGCGGTCGCACCCGCTACACGACCGGCGCCGGCGGCCCCGGCACCTACGTCGATCTCCTCGTCGACTCTTCGATCCCGCGCGGCCTGCAGGGCGCGGGCACGGTGCATCACCTCGCGTTTCAGACGCCCGACGATGCGTCGCAGGACGCCGCGCGCACCACGCTGCTCTCGCTCGGCTACCACGTGAGCCCGGTCATGGATCGCAATTATTTCCATTCGATCTACTACCGGGAGCCCGAGGGCGTGCTGTTCGAGATCGCTACCAACCCGCCCGGGTTCGCCGTCGACGAGTCGGTCGACACCCTCGGCACCGCACTCAAGCTCCCCGCCCAGTACGAAGCCCAACGCTCCGCCATCGAAGCCGCCTTGCCCAAGCTCACCTGACCATGTCCACCATCACTTATCATCACATTTATCAGCCCGGCACCGATCCCTCCGCCCCGCCCCTGCTCCTCCTTCACGGCACGGGTGGCGACGAGCGCGACCTGCTGCGCGTAGGCCAGATGCTCTCGCCCGGCTCCGCGCTCCTCAGTCCGCGCGGCGACGTCAGCGAGGGCGGCGCCCGCCGCTTTTTCGCCCGGCTGGCCGAGGGCGTTTTCGATCCCGCCGAGGTCACGCGCCGCACCCATGCGCTCGCCGACTGGCTGGCCGCCGCCACGAAGCAATACGGGCTCGATCCCGCGCGCCTCACCGCCGTGGGCTTCTCCAACGGCGCCAACATCGCCGCGACGCTCCTCCAGCTCCGCCCCGAGTCCCTCGGCGCAGCCGTGCTCCTGCGCCCGATGGTCGTCCTCGACCAGCCCGCCAGGCCCGGCTCGCTCAGGGGCAAGCGCGTGCTGCTCCTCAACGGCGAGTTCGACCCCATCGTGCCCGTCGAACACCCGCCGCGGCTCGCCGCCCTGCTGCAAGCCGGCGGCGCCGACGCCACGGTGAAGTTCTTCCCGGCCAGCCACCAGCTGACCTCGCAGGACGTCTCCGCCGCCCAGGCCTGGCTCGGCGGGAAGTCGCCGTAGTCGTTAGACAATCCGCCCGGTGCGCGCATGGTCGTGGTCATGTCCACGACCATGCTTTACCGCCCTCTCGGCAAATCCGGCCTCCAAGTTTCCGCGCTCTCCTTCGGCGCCTGGGTCACCTTCGGCAAGCAGATCGGCGATCCGGTCGCCCAACAGTTGCTCCACACCGCCTACGACGCCGGCATCAATTTCTTCGACAACGCCGAGGTCTATGCCGACGGCAAGGCCGAGCTCGTCATGGGTGCGATCCTGAAAAAATCCGGCTGGCGCCGCAGCAGCTACCTCGTTTCCAGCAAGGTCTTTTTCGGCTACGAAGACGAGAAACCCAACCAGACCGGCCTCTCCCGCAAACACGTCGTCGAGGCCTGCCACGCCGCCCTCGGACGCCTCCAGGTTGACTACCTCGATCTTTACTACTGCCACCGTCCCGATCCCACGGTGCCGATCCTCGAGACCGCCCGCGCTATGCACGACCTCATCGTGCAGGGCAAGGTCCTCTACTGGGGCACCAGCGAATGGAGCGCCGCCCAGATCGCCGAGGCCCAGCGCCTCTGCACCGCGCACAATTTCCACGCGCCCATCGTCGAGCAGCCGCAGTACAACCTCTTCCACCGCTCCCGCGTCGAAAAGGAATACGCCCCGCTCTACCAATCGCCCACCGGGCTCGGCACCACCATCTGGTCGCCCCTCGCCTCCGGGCTCCTCACCGGCAAGTACCACCACGGCGTGCCAAAGAACTCCCGCCTCGACGCCCCCGGCATGGAGTGGCTCCGCGACCTCATTCTCAAGGACCCCTCCGCGCCCAAGAAGCTCGCCGTCGTTCCGCAGCTCGCCGCCGTCGCCGCCGAACTCGGCACCACCCTGCCCCGCCTCGGCGTGGCCTGGTGCCTGAAAAATCCGCACATCAGCACCGTCATCCTCGGCGCCTCACGCGTCGAGCAGCTCACCGAAAACCTCGGCGCGCTTGACCTCCTCGAAAAGCTCACGCCCTCTGTGATGAAACAGCTCGACGCCCTCTCGAAACCCGTTGCGGCCTGACGGCCGGCCCCATGCGTCTCACCTACTTCGGCCACTCCTGTTGCCTCGTCGAGGTCGCCGGCGCCCGCCTCGTCTTCGACCCGTACCTCTCGGAAAACCCCCACGGCCGGGTCGCGCCCGCCGCCGTGCCCTGCGACTACGTCCTCTGCAGCCACGCCCACGAGGACCACACCTGCGACGCCCTCGACCTCGCGCGCCTGCACGGCGCCACGATCGTCGCGCCGTATGAACTCGCCGAATACTTCGCCGGCCAGGGCGCGCGGACCCTCGACCTCATGCCCGGCGGCGGCGTCGACCTCCCCTGGGGCCGGATCCAGATGACGCCCGCGATCCACAGCTCCGCCCTCGAACTGCCCAACGGCGAAAACCGCGCCATGGGCGTCGCCAGCGGCTACCTGATCCGCGCCGGCGGCCGCTCGCTTTATCACGCCGGCGACACCGCGCTCTTCAGCGACATGGGCCTGATCGGCCGCGGCGGCCTCGACGTGGCCCTGCTACCTATCGGCGATCGCTACACGATGGGTCCCGCCGATGCGCTCACCGCCCTCGATTTTCTCCGCCCGAAGGTCGCCGTGCCCATCCACTACAACACGCACGACAAGATCCTCGCCGACCCCCACGCCTTCGCCGCCCGCGCCGCCACCGCCGGCCATGCCGTGCGCGTGATGGCGGCAGGCACCCGGCTCGACGTCTGACGACCGCCTAGCGCGCGACCGGCTGCTGCTTCAGCCAGGCCAGCGTCACATCGGTGAAATCGGTAAACACGCCGTCGATCTTCGCGTCGCGAAACAGCGCGGCATGCAGCGCCTCCACCGAGGGACAATTCTTCGGCAGCTCGTCGATGCGGATCGTATAGGGATGCGCGACGAGTCCGGCGGCATGCGCCTGCTTCACGAGGTCCGACACCTTGCTTTCCCCCGTCGCCGTCCAGGTGACGATGCGTGCAAGGTTCGGGCCGATGCCATCGGCCACCTTCGCGAGCTCCTTGAGGCCGGCCTCGGTGCAGATCGCGTTGTGGTCCGTGCCGTCCTCCCCTTTCGCCTTCGCCTCGATCAGCATCACGATGCGGCCCTGCCATCCGAGCTCGGTGCGGATGCGCTTCACCTCGCCCAGTTCAAAACACTGGAGAAAGCACGCGTCCTTCTTCGTTGCGTACCCGTAGCGCGCGAGGATCGGGAGCACGATCTTGCTGATGTCGTGGCCCTGCTCGCGGTGCCACTTCGGCTGCTTGATTTCGGGATAGATGCCGACGTTGCGCCCCATGCTCTGATTGAGCCCTTGGATCAGCTGCAGCTCCTCCTCGAGCGTCGAGATGTGGAACTCCGACTTGTCCGCCGGAAACCGCTTCGCAAACACCGCCTTGCCCGTCTTCGCGTTGAACCGCTCGGTCACGCGCAGCTGCTTCAGCTCCGCCAGCGTGAGATCGAGCGCATAAAAGCGTCCGTCGGCACGTTTCTTCGCGGGAAACCGCTTCGCCACATCGGTGACAGTGTCGAGGTAGATGTCGTGCAGCACGACCGGCACGTCGTCCTTCGTCAGCACGAGGTCCTGCTCGAGAAAATCCGCCCCGAGGCCGTAGGCCAGCGCCTTGGCCGGCAGCGTGTGCTCCGGCAGATAACCGCTCGCGCCGCGATGGGCGATCACGAGGGGACGCGACCCCTGCGCCCACGCCGACGCCGCCACCAGAACCAGACCGACCAGGATTTTTTTCATGGAGAGGAGGAGCCGCTGTGCGCGGAGCGATGGCCGAGCGTCAGAGCGCTGAACCCCATCGTGAGGACGCAACAGGCGATCATCGTGATGAACACGCCGTTCCAGCCCCAGTGGTCCGCGATCTTGCCCACGCCCCAGCCCGCGATGGCGGACCCGAACGCGTAGCCGAAGAAGCCCGTGAAGCCCGCCGCCGTCCCCGCCGCCTTCTTCGGCACGAGGTCGAGCGCATGCAGGCCGATCAGCATGATCGGTCCGTAGACGAAAAATCCGATCATGATCAGCGAGGCGATGTCGATCCAGAGCGGCCCCTTGCCGTTGAGACCGTAGATGATGATCCCGACGAGCGTCAGCCCCGTGAAGAGGATCGTCGCCGGGGCGCGCCGGCCCCGGAAGACCTTGTCCGACATCCAGCCGCACAGGATCGTGCCCGGAATGCCCGCCAGCTCAAACGCCTGCCAGGCATACCCCGAATCCTTGAACGAGAAGCCCTTCGCCGTCTGCAGATAGGTCGGTATCCAGTTTACCACGCCATAGCGGACGAAATAGACGAACGCGTTGGCGATCGCGATGTACCAGAGCAGCCGGTTGGTCAGGACGTACGTGAAAAAGATCTCCTTGAAGCCCAGGGTCTTCTCGTGCGCGGCGGAGTAGTCCGGAGGGAAGTCTTTCTTGTGCTCCTCGATGGTGGGCAGGCCGCAGCTCTGCGGCGTGTCGCGCAGGAGCAGCATGATCAGCAGCGCCACCACCGCGGCGATCCCGGCATTGAAGTAGAACGTCGCCCGCCAGTCGTGGAAATAGCCCACCGCCCAGGTCGCGAAAAACGCGATGGCCGCGCCGCCGACGTTGTGCGCCACGTTCCACACCCCGACCGTCAGGCCGCGTTCCTTCGTGCTCCACCAGTGCACCATCGTCTTGCCGCACGGCGGCCAGCCCATGCCGTTGAACCAGCCGTTGAGCGACTGCAGCGCCACGATCACGAAGAGCGAGCCATAGACCGCGGGCGAGAACCCAAACGTGAACGTCACCGCGCAGGTCAGCAACAGCCCGACCGACATGAACCAGCGCGGATTGCTGCGATCCGACACCGAACCCATGATGAACTTCGACAGGCCGTAGGCGAGCGACAGTCCCGTCATCGCGGACCCGAGCTGCGCCTTGGTGTACTCCGGATGCTCCTTCAGGATGTCGGGGATCGCCAGGGCGAAGTTGTTTCGCACCAGGTAGAACGCCGCATAGCCAAGAAAAATCCCCCCGAACACCTGCAGGCGCAGCCGGCGGTATTCGGGAGCGATTTGTTCGGGAGGAAGCGGGGCGGCGGCGGAGGCTGGCTTGAAAAAAGAAAACACAGGGTGGGTCGTCAGGAGGGGCGGAGCAAAGCCGGCGGGCGCCGGCTAGGCAACCAAAGGCGCGTTACGCTTCGGTGTCGTCGCCGCCGGGGCTTTGAGGAGCCAGCCGCGGGCCAGCGCCGTGAAGTCGCGCACCTGCGCGGCCACCCAGGCGTCGTCGCGGCGCAGCTCCTTGGCCAGCAGCCGTGCCACCAGGGGCGCCGCCTCGATCGCGGCCTTCGCGTCGAGCACGAGCGAACGCGTGCGGCGGGCCAGCACGTCCTCCACGGTGCGCGCCATCTCGTTCCGCACGTGCCAGAGCACCTCGCCCTGCCGGATCGCCAGCGCCGGATGGACCGCCGCCGCCAGCGCGGGATCGGCCTTCATCGACGCCGCGATTCCCGCCGCGTCACTGCCGTAGAATTGCAGCGTCCGTTCGATCCCGGCGATGTCCGCCGCACCGTGGATCGCGAGCGACCCGGTGGGGCTCGGCTTGTGCGCGAGGCCGGCCACCCGCTCGGCCTGGTCGATCACATCCTCGGCCATCTTGCGGTAGGTCGTCCACTTGCCGCCGGTGAGCGTGATCAGCCGGCTGGTCGAGATGGCGATGGTGTGGTCCCGCGACAGGGCCGCGGTGCTGCCCGCGCCGTCCTTCCGCACGAGCGGACGCAGGCCGGCGAAAACGCTCAGCACGTCGCTCTCCGACGGATCGCGCGCCAGGTACTGCTGCGCATGGTCCATGATAAAACCGACCTCCTCGGGCAGCGCCCGGGGCTCCGTCGAGGCCGGCACGTTCGGCGTGTCGGTCGTGCCCACCACGAGCTTGTCGTGCCACGGAATCGCAAACAGCACACGGCCGTCCGCGGTCTTGGGAATCATCAGCGCGCTGCTCCCGGGCAGAAACTCCCGCGGCAGCACGAGGTGCACGCCCTGACTCACCGTCACCATCGGCTTCCCCGCCGGCTCGTCGAACTTGCGCAGGGCATCGACAAACACGCCGGTCGCGTTGATCACGGCCTTGGCCCGGATCGCAAACTCCGCCCCCGTCTCGAGGTCGCGCGCCTGCACGCCCGCCACGAGGCCGTTGACCTTCACCAGGCCGACGCATTCGCAGTAGTTCGCCAGCACCGCGTCATACAGGGTCAGGCCGAAGGCGTAGTACGGACCGCCCCACCACGAGTAGTTGGGGATCACGAACGGCATCGGGTGCGCCAGGTGAGGCGCATTGCGCAGCAGGAGGCCGCGCTCGTGCAGCGCGGACTTGACCAGCGAGATGTTGCCCTGGCCGAGGTAGCGGACCCCGCCGTGCACCAGCTTCGTCGAGCGGCTCGACGTCCCTTTCGCAAAATCCCCCTGCTCGATCAGCGCGACGCGGTGTCCGCGGGCGGCCGCGTCGAGCGCGGCACCGAGCCCGCTGGCGCCGCCGCCAACGATGAGCAGATCGAATGTTTCCGAACCGGCGCGGAGCCGGGACAAGAATGAGTCACGTTGCATGGATTCGAACGGATAAGACGGCGCCGCGGTGGCGGCGCGCGGAGTTTAGAACTTGCGGGAGAAATCGAAGGTGAACTGCCGGCCGCGCGGGTTGGCCGAGCCGGAGAAGTAGCCGTACTGCTCGTCCGCGAGGGGCGGATCGGTGTCCAGGACGTTGTTGATGCCGCCGCGCACGGTCACGCCGCGCAGCCAGCGGTGCGCGCGGTTGTCGAACCGGTACGAGACCCACGCGTTGTGGTTGATCGCCGGCCTCACGAGATACAGGTAGCGGACGACACCGTTGTCGTTGAAGACGCGGATGTAGTTCGGTCCGCCGAGGGCATTGTAGATGGCCTGGGTCGTCGCCGCCGAGGTGTCGACGGAGGCGCCGAAATAGCTCGTGAACCAGCCGGCCGAGACCGGGCCCTTGCGCCACGACACCGAGCCGCTGGCGCGCCACGACACCCGGCCGTTGCGGTCCAGTTCGTCGAGCGGGACGGAGGTCTCGTCGGCCTGCGACCGGCGCAGCACATAGTGCGTCGAATCGGCGTTGAAGGTGAACTGGCCGGCGCGGGTCTTGGGCGAACGCCACTGCACGCCGATCTCGTAGCCCTGGATGTCGCGACCGCTGAGGTTGATGTAGTCGTCGATCACGCTCACGATTTCACCGACCGGCGCGCGCCGGCTGGCATTGGAGCCCTGCTTCGCGTTGTAGGCGGCATAGGCGGCCTGGTCGGCCGCGCTGACCGGCTTGCGCGTGACCTTGCTGTAGCCCTTGTAGTTGGCCGAACCGGAACCGAGGTCGATCTGGTTGATCGCCGTGCCCGAGGCGAGCGCCGCCTGCGTCGCGAGGTTCAGGAGCAGTTCGTCGCGGTCGATCGCGGCCGCCGCCCCGGCGTTCTCAATGACCTTGTTCTGGTTGATCTTGAAGTAGTCGAAGGTGAACGACAGGCCCGTGACCTTCGGGACCTGGACCACGATGCCGCCCGAGGTCGTCTGCGCCTCTTCCGGCCGGAGGTTCTGGTTGCCCTGGCGGTACGAGGTGCGCTGGACGGTGCCGTCGGAAGACAGCCCCGTGACATCGAAACGGTACGGATCGTCGGCGGAGAACTGGCGCCGCAGCGCGGTGATGTTGGTCTGCGGCAGATTGGGCGCGCGGAACGACTCCGCGATGGACGCGCGGACCTTGATGAAGGTGGCCGGTTTCCACACGAGGCTCGCCTTCGGCTTGGTCGTCTGGCCGAAAATCGAGAAGTGCTCGTAGCGGGCGGCGAGCGTGAGCTCGAGCGCCTGGACGAGGGGCTTGCGGTTCTCCGCCGTCACAAACGGCAGCGCCGTCTCCAGGTAGCCCGCAAAGATCGTCTGGTGCGCGCTGATCGGCACGTTGGAGCTGAGCGCGAGGAAATCGTTGTCGCCTTCACGCAGGTAGGGGAAGTCGCTGCCGGAGCCCGGGGGGTTGAGGCCCACGTAGCTCGCACGCTTGTCGGCATAGGTTTCATAGCGGACCTCGGTGCCGCTCGCGACGCCGATCTTGCCGCCGTTGAACAGGCGCCAGAGCTGGCCATTCACCCGCGCATCCCACATGAAGAGGTTCGTCCGGCCGAAGCGGTCCTCGTCGCCGTAGAGCGCGTTCGTCACCGACTCCGGATTGTTGAACAACTGGTCAACGACGATCTGGTTGTTGACGATCTTGAAGGTCACGGGGAACGGGTTGAACGCCGTCGAATCCGTGCGGGCGAGGGCCCGGCGGAGGAACGACTCCCGCACCTGGAAATGCTCGTACTCATGCGTCTGCGCGCCGGAGGCCAGCACCGCCGACTCCCACTCCCAGTTCTCGGTCAGCTTTCCGCGCAGACCCGTGAGCACACGCCACGAATAGGTGTAAACTTCCGTCTCGCGCGGCTTGAAGCCGTCGCCGGTGTTCTGCCCGGGCGAAATGCCGGTCACGAGCGAGACGTCCGCCGGCGCCCCCGTGAGGCGCGGCGTGCCGTCGGCGTTGGGGGCGCCCGTCGGGCTGTAGAACCGCACGCCGAAGGGATTGTAGGGATTCGAGGCCGGCAGGTAGATGCCCTGGTCGTCGGTGTTCTTGAAATTCACCGGCTCGCGGCCCGTGCGGCTGTAGGCCCGGTAGAACAGCAGGTCGCCGAAGAAGGCGACGCGGTCGTTGATCGGCCGGTCGATGAAGGTCGCGAACTGCACGCGGTCTGTCGCCGGGATCAGCATCTTCCACTTGTTCCAGTTCGAGAAGCCCGCGTTCTCGGGATTGTCGATGTTGGCCGACAGCGCGGTCGTCTTGAAGGTCACGCCGCTCGGGCCCGGATAAAGGTAGAACATGCCGTCCGTCGCCATGGTCGCGATTCCCGGCGAGGTCCCCGCAGTGACGATGCCGACGTTGCCCGCCGGGCGGGAGCCGACGAAGGTCAGGTAGTCCGGCTGGATGTTGCCGCGCTGCCACTGGCCCCACTGGTTCACGGCATTGGTGTTGCGGAAATCGTTGTCGCGCGCGAACACCGCGCCGGGCGTGGCCGGATCGGCGACGGGGATGCCGTTCCACGGCGCGGGCAGCCCGCGGTTGACGCGGAGGTCCGCGTTCTTCGAAAAATTGCGGTCATGGGCCGCGAGTGCGTCGCGGTGGAAGTAGTCGAACGAAACCGAGATGTGGGTCCGGTCCTTCTTGAAGGCGTCGAACGCCGTCGCGTTGATCTCGTTGGCCCCGCCGTGCTGGGTCATCGAGCCCTTCAGGGTCACGCCACTGCCGACGAAGGTGCGCGAGACGAGGTTGTTGATCACGCCCGCCGCCGCATCGGCGCCGTAGATGGCCGAGGCGCCGTCGCGGAGGATCTCCACGCGGTCGACCATCGAGCGCGGGATCGAATTGATGTTCACCGCCAGGGAGGGCACGCCGTTTTCCGCCATCGAGATCGGGTGCGGGGCCATGCGCCGGCCGTTGAGCAGCGTGAGCGTGCTGCCCGAGCCGATGCCGCGCAGGTCGACCGAGGCGACGTCGCCGCGGGCGAGCTGGGGCCCGTTGTTGATCTCCGAGATGCCGGAGATGTCGGCGGCGCCCAGGGTTTCAAACAGCTCGGCCATGGTCGACGCCCCGCGGGCGTCGAGGTCAGCCTTCTCTAACACCGTGACGGGCAGGGCCGTCTCGGCGTCGACGCGGCGGATGTTGGAGCCGGTCACCGTGAAAGCCTCGAGCTTGACCGTCTCCCCCTCGGCCTGGGCGGCGGCCGGGGGCGGGGTGGCCGTCTGGCCCTGGGCCAGGGCGGCAAAGGCGGTGAGGAGAAGGGCGAGCGTGGGACGGGGGGTTCTCATGGTTTGCACCCGGAGAGTTGGTCTCAAGTTCGTCGTGGTCGAGTAAAACATTTATGCGCATAGTTATTCAATATGCATATCATGTCGTTCCCGCGACGGCCC
>JAPLTR010000334.1 GCA_026398065.1 Verrucomicrobiota bacterium
CGCGGATTTTTCGGCGCGCCGAAAAAAAATTCCGCGCGCCGCTCGTCCCGGGCGGCCCGGCGTTTCACGAGTGAAAACCGGGGGTTTTCCGCGCGCGAAAAAAACCGGCTTTAGAAAAATCTGCGTGTCTCCTGAAAATAATTACAGCGCGATTCCGTAAAGTTTTTCTCCGGTCGCGACGATACTTCCCCCGTCGAGACAAACGTCACGACCGGCGCGAATCGGAGCCGCCCCCCCGATTACGACTGTGGCACGGACGCCACGCTCAGCATCAAGGAAGATACTACCATGTCAGTTGTCATCAACACGAACTTCGCGGCCACCGTTGCCGCGAACAACCTCGCCGCCTCCAACGAAAGTTTGCAGAAGAGCCTCAACCGGCTTTCCAGCGGCTCGAAAATTGTCACCCCGGCAGACGACGCAGGCGGCCTGGCCGTCTCCATGAAGTTGTCCGCCGCGGCGCGCCGTCAGGGCGCCGTCGGCACGAACATCGGCAACGCCGTCTCCTTCCTGCAGACCCAGGACGGAGTGCTCAAGGTGGCCGGCAAGGTCCTCGACCGCATGGGCGAGTTGAAGACCCTCTACGCCGACCCGACCAAGAGCTCGAGCGATCTGTCGAACTACGACTCCGAGTTCAGCGAGCTCCAGTCGCAGCTCATCGACCTCACCAGCGAGAAGTTCAACACCGTCGCCCTGTTCGGCAGCAACGCCCTGTCGGTCCCGGTCACCGAGGATGGCAACACCGCCGTCTCGATCCTGGGCCGCGACCTCTCGGACACCAGCACCGGGGTCGGCGCCCTCACGGACACCGCCTCGGTCACGTCGCTGGCCGACATCGACCTGAGCGACATCACGGACTCGATCCAGCATGTCGCCACTTTCCGCGCCGAGAACGGCGCCGAACAGAGCCGCTTCGGCTTCGCCGCCGAGTTGCTCACCGTCAACAAGGCCAACCTCGAGGCCGCCTCCAGTCGCATCACGGATGTCGACGTGGCGTCGGAATCGACCCAGCTCGCGAGATTCAACATCCTGGTGCAATCGGGCACGGCGATGCTCTCGCAGGCCAATCAGAGCACGCAGATTGCTCTCAAGCTGCTCGGCTAAGCCGTGGCAGGCGGTGTCCCCGCCGTGCGGCCGGATTGATTCCCCGGCGCGCGGTCCCGAGCTCACGCGGTTGTCTGTCTTGGATGGGGCCATCGTTCACCGGTTCGTTGACAGTCTTCCCCCAGATTTTTCGCACCCACAAAAATGGTGTGGGTGCGAACCCCCTTTGAGGCGCATGCCTCGAACGGCGCGGTCCAGCGCCGACTATCCGGACACGTGGCGACGACGGACTGTCGCACTCATCAAGGAACGATAATACCATGTCAGTCGTGATCAATACCAACTACGCAGCGACGGTTGCTTCCAATAACCTCGCTACGTCCAACACCAACTTGCAGCGGAGCCTCAACCGGCTCTCCAGCGGTTCGAAAATCGTGAACCCGTCCGACGACGCCGGCGGTCTCGCGGTCTCGATGAAACTGTCGGCCGCGGCCAAGCGCCAAGGTGCGACTTCCACCAATATCGGCAACTCCGTCTCGTACCTTCAGACTCAGGATGGCGCCCTCAAGGTCGCCGCCAAGGTCCTCGACCGTATGAGCGAACTGAAGACCCTTTACGCCGATCCGACCAAGAGCTCCAGCGATTTGAGCAACTATGACTCGGAGTTCACCGAACTCCAGACGCAGTTGACCGACATCAGTGGAGAAAAGTTCAACAGCGTCGCCCTCTTCGGCAGCAGCGACCTCTCGGTCAATGTCACCGAAGACGCCCAGACCTCGGTCAGCATCAAAGGCCGCGATCTGGCCGACACGGGAGCCGGCGTCGGTGCCCTCACGGACACCGCCTCGGTCACGTCGCTGGCCGACATCGACCTGAGCGACATCACGGACGCGATCAAGAATGTGGCGACGTTCCGCGCTGAAAACGGCGCTGAGCAGAGCCATCTCGGGTTCGCCAACGAGTTGCTCACCGTCAACAAGGCCAACCTGGAGGCCGCCTCGAGCCGCATCACGGATGTGGACGTCGCAGAGGAATCGACCCAGCTCGCCCGCTGGAACATCCTCGTGCAGTCCGGCACCGCCATGCTGTCCCAGGCGAACCAGAGCGCGCAGAGCGCGCTCAAGCTGATCGGCTAAGCAAGGTGTCAGGTTTCAGGTGTCCCCGCCGCGCGGCCGGATTGATTCCCCGGCGCGCGGTCCCGAGCCCACGCGGTTGTCTGTCTCGGATGGGGTCACAGTGCAGCGGTTCATTGACAGTCTTCCCCCAGATTTTTCGCGCCCATAAGAATGGTGTGGGCGCGAACCCCCTTTGAGGCTCTTGCCTCGAACGGCGCGGTCCGGCGCCGACTATCCGGACACGTGGCGACGACGGACAGTCGCATTCATCAAGGAAAGATAATACCATGTCAGTCGTGATTAATACCAACTACGCAGCGACGGTTGCTTCCAATAACCTCGCTACGTCCAACACCAACCTGCAACGGAGCCTCAACCGGCTCTCGAGCGGTTCGAAAATCGTGAACCCGTCCGATGATGCGGGCGGTCTCGCGGTCTCGATGAAACTGTCGGCTGCGGCGAAACGCCAAGGCGCGACTTCCACCAACATCGGCAACTCCGTCTCGTACCTTCAGACCCAGGATGGCGCCCTCAAGGTCGCCGCCAAGGTCCTCGATCGTATGAGCGAACTGAAGACCCTCTACGCCGATCCCACCAAGAGCTCCAGCGATTTGAGCAACTATGACTCGGAGTTCACCGAACTCCAGACGCAGTTGACCGACATCAGCGGAGAAAAGTTCAACAGTGTCGCCCTCTTCGGCAGCAGCGGCCTCTCGGTCAAGGTCACTGAAGACGCCCAGATCTCGGTCAGCATCAAGGGCCGCGATCTGGCCGACTCGGGAGCCGGCGTCGGTGCCCTCACGGACACCGCCTCGGTCACGTCGCTGGCCGACATCGACC
>JAPLTR010000476.1 GCA_026398065.1 Verrucomicrobiota bacterium
CCGAGCTCGGCACGCTCGGCGGCAGCGTGCTCGCCAGCGGCATGCTGTGGCTGCAGCTCCCGTTCTGGGCGTTGTCGATCGCAACCGCGGCCACGATTTTCACCTTCGGCTACTTCATCAAGCGCAACTACGGTGTCGCGGTCTTCTTCATCACCCTGTTCATCGTCCTCCTGACCGAGGCCAACGGCCCCGTCACCCTCGGTTTCACCGTCGAGCGCCTCGCGAGCACCCTCGGCGGCGGCGCGCTCGCCCTGCTGGCCGCGGCCTATTTCTGGCCGGTGTGGGAGCGCGACCGGTTTCCCCCGATCCTCGCCGCCGCTCTCCGCAGCAACCGCGACTACCTCCGGCTCCTCCGTCAGCGCCTCGCCACCGGCGGCAGCTACGACCGCGAGGCGACGCTCGCCAAGCGCGGGGCCGAGGTCGCCAACAGCGCCGTGTTTTCCTCCCTCCAACGCCTCAGCGGCGACCCCCGGAGCCAGCGGCTCGGGCTGGAGCAGTCCGCCGCCCTCGCCAACGGCAACCAGCGCATCACCCGCGCGCTCACCGTCATCGCGCTCCACCTCACCCCGGGCCTGCCGCTTGAGCGGCGCGAACTCGACGAATTCGTCCGGCTAGCGACCGAGGCGCTCGACGCCCTGGCGGACTCGATCGAGCGCGGCGAACCGCTGCACGATCCGTTGGAGGCCGTGTCCGCCCGGCTCGAACGGCTACGGCTGCCCCTGCCCCCGACTGGCGCGACCGACGCCGCCGCGCGGCGCGACCACTGGGTGTTCAGCCAGCTCGCGCGCGCGGGCACCGAGCTGGGCGCGATGCTCCTCGCCACCCTGGAGACGGCCCCGGCCCGCAACGCCGATCCCGTGCCCGGACACTAGTTGTATCCGAAATTCCGGTTCGTCGGGAGCGGCCTACGCCACAGCGGACTGCCGGACCCGGCCGAAGAGCGACAGCTTCGCGTCGTGGCAATCCGCGTGGGCCTGCAGCTCAAACTTCCGCAGGTTGAAGGCCGGGAACACGCGTTCCCGCAGCACGCGCCACTCCGCCGACTCCTCGATCGCCTCGAAATGCTCGAGCGGGGCGTCGCCGCCGTGGCCGAGGTGGTTGTGGCGGCAGAAATCGCGCGCCAGCGACACCACGGCGACCAGTTCGATGTCCTCCGTGGCCTGCTCGGGCTGGTCGATCCAACGCATGACATTCACGAAGCGCCGGGGCAGATGATGCTTCTCCGCAAAATGCACCGCGAGGTCCGCCGTCGTGCACCCGAGGAACTTCCGCTCGGCCTCGCGCAGCGGCACCTTCTCCAGCCGGGCGTATTCGAGCACCGCGTGAAACCCCACCGGCTGGATCCGCGCCAGCAGCAGCTTGCCGAGGTCGTGCAGCAGTCCGGCGGTATAGGCGACCGCTTCGAGGTCATGAAACTCCATGTACCGGCATGTGTTGCGCGCGAGCCGGGCGACGCCGTTCTGGTAGGTCCAGAACTTCGGCCAGTTGAACTGGGGTGAAACCTGGAACTGCCGCTCGGGCACCGTCTGCAACGCCCGCGCCTGGGAGACGAGCCGGAGCTCACCGAGCCGTCCGACCGCGAGCCGCGGATCGTCGATCGGCTCCGAGCCGTCGTCGGCCTGCCGCCGCAGATGGTTCGCCGCGATCAGCATCTGTGCGGCCAGGCCCGGGTCCTTGTCCACCTTGTCCATCAGTGGACTGATACAGGCGGGTTCGCCGGTCGCCGACATCTGGAAAGAGGCCGCCGCGGAATCGACCACGGGACAGCCCGTGAGCGCATCGAGGGCGTTGTGCAGCTGGGGAATCGTGACCACCGGGCAGCGCCCTTCGGCGGGGGCATTGAACCAGAGCGTCCGGTTTGCAGCGTTCTGGGAGGCATCGGCCTCCTCCGTCGTGAGAAACTCCTCCACCTCCAGCGTGGGGTTGAGGTGCCGGAAAATGAGCTGGTCGGCAAACGTCAGCATCTCGAGCCGTTCGACAAACTCGGACCATTGGCCGGCTACGACCAGTTCGCCGAGGTTCGTAAGCGCCTCGACCACGCCCCAGGCCCCGGCGGCCTCGGCCTGCTCCGACAAGGCCGTGAGCTGCGCCCGCACCGCCTTGTCCGCCTTCAGCTCCGCGCTCTGCTCCAGCGGGGCGCGCTGCGCGAGCAGGGCCGCCCGCAGATCCTCGAGCATCCGGTGCAGGTCCTTCGGCTCGAATCCCATCAGCTTGCAAAACGACTTCTCCTCCTCGAAGTGCCGAGGGCGCCAGGGGTTCGCGGTCGCCTTCGCGATCTCCGTGTAGATCAGTTCATCCTGATAGGGTTTGATCAGGAAATTTTGCACCCGCAGTTCGAGCGCCTTTTTGACCGCGTCGCGGTCTCCATGCTCCGTGTAGAAGACGAAGGGGAGCAGTTTGCGGAAACTGTCCTGCTTCAGCCGTTGCACCAGGCTGAGTCCGCCCCCGCCGCCGACCTTGAGCTCCGAAAACACCACATCGACCTTCACCACGCGCTGCACGAAAGCCCACGCCTCGTCCGCCGTCGCGACCACCGCCAGGCGGTGGCGCCCGCGTTCAAGGATCCCTCGCAGCGTCAGGCGGGCGAGTTCGTTGGGGTCGACGAGGAGGATGTTGGCCATGGGAGTGCGCGGCGTTCCGCAGGCGAAGTGATGCGATGATCCCCCGCCACCCTCTATATCGGCACAGAACGGCGAAACGTAAATCCACCGCCTCACCCCACCCGCGCGCGCACCAACATCATCGCAAAGGCCAGAAATACCACCCCCAAGGCCCGGTCAATCCAGTGGCCGTGGCGGAGGAAGCTCCGCCTGACGT
>JAPLTR010000337.1 GCA_026398065.1 Verrucomicrobiota bacterium
CTACGCGCTGGGCAAGCAGGAGCCGCCCCTCACGGAGGCCGGACGGATCACGGAACAGATCTACTGGGACCGCATCGAGTATTTCCTGAAGAAGGTCGTGCCCGTGGCCGAGGAGGCGAAGGTCAGGATCGCCCTCCATCCGCAGGATCCCTCGATGCCGAAAGGCCAGGGCTGGCGCGGCGTGGAGACGGTGCTCGGCCACGTGGATGGCCTGAAGCGTTTCGTCGCCACCTCGCCGAGCCCGTATCACGGCCTGAATTTCTGCCAAGGCACCGTGTCCGAGATGCTGGTGAAGCCGGGCGAGGAGATCTACGACGTGATCCGCTACTTCGGGAGCCGTGGAAAGATCTTCAACGTCCACTTCCGCAACATCCGCGGCGGCTTCCTCAAGTTCTCCGAAACCCTGCCGGACGATGGCGACATCGACATGCCGCGGGCGCTCCGGACGTATCGCGAGGTCGGTTACGAGGGCATGGTCATGCCCGACCACGTGCCGCAGATCGTGGGCGATCCCGGCGGGCAGAAGGCGTTCGCGTTCTGTTTCGGCTACATCCAGGCACTGCTGCAGCAGTTGCGCGCAGAGACCTAAAACCGCCCGTGGACTGTCCGCCGTGCCATCGTTTGCCACGACCGTCGCAGTGGCGCATATCGTTTAACGCTTTCAACCGTCATCCGACGGTTCCCGAACAAAACCAAACCCCATGAAATCACCCCTCAAGTTCCTCGCGGCGTTCTTCGCCGCTTGTTTTATCACCGTCGCGGCGATGGCCGCCGACGCTTCGCCGGCCGGTACCTGGAAATGGATGCAGCCGGGCCGCGGTGGCGGTCCGGGCACCGAGCGTTCGCTCATCCTTGAGCTCAAGGACGGCAAACTCACCGGCAAACTCGCCGCCTGGCAGATGGGCGACAACACCGTCCCCGAAACCGCCATCGGCGACGCCTCGTTCAAGGCCGGCGTGGTCGCCTTCACGGTGACGATGGAATTCAACGGCAACAAGCGGGTCTCCAAGTACGAGGGCAAGCTCGAGGGCGACAAGATCACGGGCTCCATCGAGGCCCCCGGCCGCGACGGCCAGACTGCGAAGCGCGACTGGGCCGCCACGCGCTCCAAGTGACCGGGACGCGCCGCGGCGCCGCCTAGGATTTCAATCCCGCACCCGCCCGGTGCGGGATTTTTTGCGCCATACGGGTCACCGTTCCCGAACTGTCAGGCAATGCGGGCCGTTGCGCGCGCGGGGAGTCGGCGCAGCGTCCCCGCTATCGGTCAGCGCCAACCCCCAATTGGGTGCTTGCCCGGTGCGTCGGAGCCGTGTCCCAATCCCTTTTTCCGCAGCGCCAACTTCCGTTTTCTGCTTCATGTCTGCCTCCTCCACACCGGCCTCAGCCGCGCCGACCGCCACGCGCCGTCGTTACGCCATCGTCGGGCTCGGCTCCCGACACGAGCTGTATCAGGACGGAATCGAGAAAGTGCATCGCGACCACGGCGAGCTGGTCGGGCTGTGCGATGTGAACCTCGGCCGGGTCGAGGTCGCGCGCCAGCGCTCCGCGAAGAACGGCGCGCCGGTGCCCCCGGGTTACGCGGCCGCGGACTTTGTCCGCATGCTGGCCGAGACGAAACCCGACGTGGTGATCGTCACGACCGCGGATGCGGCGCACCACGACTACCTGATCCGCGCGATGGAGGCGGGCTGCGACGTCATCACGGAGAAGCCGATGACGACGGACGCCGAGAAATGCCGCCAGATTTTGGATACGCGGCGGCGCACGGGGCGGAAGTGCCGCGTGACCTTCAACTACCGCTATTCGCCGCCGCGCTCGCAGGTGAAGGACCTGCTGATGAGCGGGGAGATCGGCGATGTGCTCTCGGTGGATTTCCACTGGCTGCTCAACACCCACCATGGCGCGGACTATTTTCGGCGGTGGCACAGCCAGAAGAAAAATTCGGGCGGGCTGCTCGTGCACAAGTCGACCCACCACTTCGACCTGGTCAACTGGTGGCTCGGCGCCATGCCGGTGTCGGTGATGGCGACGGGCAAACGCGAGTTCTACACGCCGGCCACCGCGCGCCGCATGGGACTGACCGGCCCGCACGAGCGGTGCCGCACCTGTCCGGAAAAGGCCAGGTGCGGGTTCTACCTCGACCTCGCGGCCTCGCCCACGCTGAAGCAGCTCTACCTCGACCAGGAGCAGTTCGACGGCTACTTCCGCGACCGCTGTGTGTTTCGCGACGAGATCGACATCGAGGACACGATGAACGTGATGGTCGGCTACGACACCGGAGCGACGCTCAGCTACTCGCTCAACACCTTCAACGCCTGGGAGGGGTACACCGTCGCCTTCAACGGCACCAAGGGCCGGATCGAGCACACGATTGTCGAGTCGGTCTACGTCAATGGCACCGAGACCGTGCAGGGCGGCATCGCCGACGGCGGTGTGACGACGCGCGTGATTCCGCTGCGCGGCGAACCGCGCAACGTCGTGCCCTGGAGCGCGGTAGGCGACCACGGTGGCGGCGACCGGCTGATGTTGGAGGATATTTTCCTGCCCAACCCGACGGCGGACAAGTATCTCCGGGCGGCCGACGAGCGCGCCGGGGCCTGTTCGATCATGGTCGGGGTCGCGGCCAACCGCGGTCTGCAAACGGGTGCGGTGGTGAAGGTCGCGGACCTGCTCCCCGGGCTGGTCCGGCCGGATTATGCGCCGATGCCGACTCGCACCGACCCCTTGCCGATGCCGGGACGCTGAGGTTAGAAAGCGCCGGACTGGCGTCCCGATGGACTGGAATTGGCCAACTCGGAGAACGGGAATTTTCCGGAATTTTTGATTGGCGGTTGTCGGGGTGGTCGGGTTCGCTGCTCAGTTCCGATATTTGAACCTTCCATGAGTCTCGCTGCACCCACGTCCCCAGCCATCGACGGCGCCGCCTTCCGCATCGCGGTGGTCGCCGCGCGCTACAATGAAGAACTGGCCGACGGGCTCCTCGCACGCGTGCTCGCCGGACTGCGCGCGGCGGGGGTGAAGGAAAAAAATCTCACGGTGGTGCGCGTACCGGGTTCGCATGAGGTGCCGGTGGCGGCGGGGATCTTGGAAGCTAAGACCCGGGCCGACTGCGTGGTCGGACTGGGTGTGCTGATCGGCGGCGACACCAACCACCATGAGATGGTTGGGCAGAGCGTGTCGCAGGCCTTGCAGACGCTCGCGCTCGCGAGCGGCACGCCGATCATCAATGGCGTGATCGTGGTGGACACGCTCGCGCAGGCGCGGGCGCGGTGCATCGGCAAGATCGACCGCGGGGCGGAGTTTGCGCACGCGGCGCTGGAGATGGCGGCGTTAAAGAAAAGGTTTTCCTCATGAGCAAAGCCCTGTTTGCCCAGCGCCGCGACG
>JAPLTR010000445.1 GCA_026398065.1 Verrucomicrobiota bacterium
AAAACGCGCCGCCGGCAAGAAGCCCGCGAAGGGCTATCTTCCGGTCCTCAACAAGGACGCACTCAAAGGTGCGCGCATCGGCGTGCTCCGCGACCTCGCGACTCCGGGTCCGGACTTCAAGGACTGCCTCGCGGTGTTTGAGACGGCCGTCGCCGACCTGAAGAAGGCGGGGGCGATCCTCGTCGATCCGCTCAGCACGGGCACCGATCTTTCCGCTTTGCTTCGCGATGTGAACATGAGCGATCCGGAGTATCGCGCCGGCCTCAACGCCTACTTCGCCTCCCGTGGCGCGACCATTCCGGTGAAAAACCTCACCGAGTTGATCGCGACCGGAAAATACCTCGGCCGCCTCAAAGATAACTACATCCGCTGCGACGCGTTGCCGTCGATGGACGTCAACGCCGACTACCTCGCGAAGCTTGAAGGTCGGGAGGTCGTGCGCCGCGTGATCACCGAACTGATGGACAAGTACTCGCTCGATGCCGTCGTTTACCCGCATCACCTCCGCCTCATCCAGACCATCGCCGAAGCCGTGCCCAATGCCGGGGCGACTCCGGCTGCCGGCGGTGGCGGAGAGAATGCCCGGCCCGGCGGCTCCGCGCGCCTGAGCACCGTGACGGGTTTTCCGACAGTGATCGTGCCGGCCGGTTTCACCCCCGACGGCATGCCCCTCGGGATGGAGATCTACGGCAAGCTCTTCACCGAATCGAAGCTGATCGCCATCGCGTACGCGTACGAGCAGGCGACGCAGCACCGGAAGATCCCCGCCTCCACGCCGGCGCTGCCCGGTGAAAAATTCGACTATTGAGCTGATGGTTCCCACGTTGACACGCCTCCTGCGGGCGGGAGTTCCGCTGGCCATCGGCCTCACCGGCTTCGTGCCGGGGTTGCGCGCGGAGTCCGCCCCGAAGGCGCCTCCGGCGGGCAAATCCACCGTCGGAGCCCCCTTGAAGGTGACGGCGGTGAAGCTGGTGGCGACCCCGCTAGCCGAAAAGATTTTGGCCACCGGTACGCTCCGCGCCGACGAAGGGGTGGAACTGCAGCCCGAGACCAACGGCAAGATCGTCGCGATCAACTTCACCGAGGGCGCGCGGGTCGCAAAGGGCGATCTGTTGCTGAAGCTTAACGACGCCGAGCTGCAGGCGACGGTCAAGCGGGCGCAGCATCGCCGCGAACTAGCCGAGCTCAAGGAGCGCCGGTTCGAACAGTTGCTCGCGACCAAGAGCATCAGCCAGCAGGACTACGATGCGGCGGCGAGCGAGGTCAGCATGCAGCGCGCCGAGGTCGCGCTCGCCGAGGCGCAGTTGGCGAAGATGGAGATCCGCGCGCCCTTTGACGGCGTGGTCGGGCTGCGCTTCGTGAGCGAGGGGGCATTTGTCACGCCGACGACGCGCGTGGCGACGCTCCAGCGGCTGTCCCAGCTCAAGGTGGATTTTTCCGTGCCGGAGAAATACGCCACACGCATCCGCGCGGGCAGCCCGGTGACCTTTACGATCGATGGCGGCGGGCGGACGTTCAAGGGGGAGATTTTTGCGATCGACCCGCGTATCGACAGTGCGACCCGCACGGCGTTGATCCGCGCACTGTGTCCCAACCCCGAGGGGCGCCTGTTGCCCGGCGCCTTCGCCAACGTGGAGTTCACCCTGGGCGAGGTGGCCGATGCGCTGCTCGTCCCGGCGGCGGCGGTTATTCCGGGCCTAAGCGAGAAGAACGTGTTTGTTATTCAGGACGGCAAGGCGGTGCGCAAGGCGGTCCAGACCGGCGTGCGCACGGAGACGAGCGTGCAGATTCTCTCCGGACTTTCGGTCGGCGACGTGGTCATCACGTCCGGCCAGCAGCAACTCCGGGCCGGGCAGGCCGTCGTCGTGGATCATCCGCCGTCGGTCGCAGCCGCGAAACCGGCGGGCAAAGCGCAGATTGGCGACCGCTAGCCGTCCGATGTCGTTCACCGAAACCATCATCCGGCGGCCGGTGCTTGCGATCGTGCTGTCCGTGTTCATCACGCTGTTCGGCGCGCTGAGCTTCCTGCGGCTCGGCGTGCGCGAGTATCCGGCGGTCGACCCGCCCACGATCTCGATCACCACCACGTATCCGGGCGCAGCGGCGGAGGTGATCGAGGCGCAGATCACCGAGCCCTTGGAGGAAGCGATCAACTCCGTCGCGGGCATCCGCACGCTGACCTCGACGAGCCGCGAGGGCTCGAGCCAGATCATCGCGGAGTTCACGCTCGAAACGCCGCTCGACACGGCGGCGAGCGACGTGCGCGACCAGATTTCGCGGGCGCAGCGGAACCTGCCGGCCGACGCCAATCCGCCCGTCCTTAACAAGTCGAATGCCGACTCGACGCCGCTCCTCGGCCTCGCGTTGCGCAGCGACCGGCGTACGCCGCTGGAGCTTTCGGCCTTTGCCGATTCGCTGAAGGAGCGCCTGCAGACGGTGCCGGGCATCGCGGCGGTGGACCAGCCGGCGGAGAAGCGCTACGCGATGCGGCTGTGGCTCGATCCGGAGAAACTCGCCGCCTACAATCTCACGCCCCTCGACATTCGGGCGGCGCTCACGCGCGAGAGCGTCGAACTCCCCTCGGGACGCATCGAGGGCGAATCCATCGAGCTGCCGGTGAAGACGCTGTCACGGCTCAACACCCCGGAGGAGTTCAACAAGATGATCGTGAAGCGCGCGGAGGACCGGATCGTGCGGTTTCGCGACGTGGGCTACGCGGAACTCGGACCGCAGAACGAGCGCTCCTCCCTCCGCATCGGCGACGAGCCGATCGCCGGCCTGTACTTCCGGCCGCAACCCGGCGCCAACCAGATCGACATCTCCAACGAGCTGATGCGGCGTCTCGCGCAGATTAAGAAGGAGCTGCCGGCTGATATTCGCGTCGACCTCGCGTATGACAGCACGCTCTACGTGCGGCAGTCGCTGAAGGAGGTGGAGGAGACCATCCTGATCGCGTTCGCGCTGGTGGTGCTCGTGGTGTTCGCGTTTTTCCGGGAGTGGCGCACCACCCTGATCCCGGTGCTGGCGATCCCGGTCTCGATCGTCGGCGCGTTTGCGATCATGGAGGCGGCGGGCTTTTCGGTGAACACGCTGACGCTCCTCGGCGTCGTGCTCGCGATCGGCCTGGTCGTCGACGATGCGATCGTCGTGCTGGAAAACATCTACGCGAAGATCGAGGGCGGCATGGAGCCGCTGCGGGCGGGCATCGAGGGCACGAAGGAGATCTTCGTCGCGGTGATCGCGACCACGATCACGCTCGCCGTGGTGTTTCTCCCGCTGCTCTTCATGGGCGGCCTGTCGGGCCGGCTGTTCCGCGAGTTTGGCGTGACCATCGCGGGGGCGGTGTTGATCTCGGCCTTCGTGGCGCTGACGCTGACCCCGATGCTGAGTGTGAAGCTGCTGAAACGGCATGAGAAACGCGGCTGGCTCTTCACCAAGACCGAGCCGTTTTTCGGCTGGATGGACCGGGTGTATGCGCGGGCCCTCGGATTTTTTCTCCGGCAGCGCTGGCTGGCGTTCGTCGCGCTCGCCGTGGCCTGCGGGGTGAGCTGGTGGTGCCTGCGGCAGCTGCCGCGGGAGCTTTCTCCGCTCGAGGACCGCGGTCGCATCTGGGTGCGGGCGACAGCGGTCGAGGGCGTCAGCTACGACTACATGTACAATTTCATGGACGACGTGGCGAAGATCGTCGCCGAACGGACGCCAGAAGCGGATATCCAGATGACGCAGGTGCCGGGCGCCGGCGGCGGACCGGGCGTGCAGGGTTCGGTGAACAGCGGATTCGTGCGGGTCTTTCTGAAGGACCGGGACAAGCGCGGGCGTTCGCAACAGGAGATTTCCGAGGATCTGTTCGGGGCGGTGCGCGGGCTGACGGGCGCACGCGTCAGCGTGACGCAGGAGCCGAGCATCGGCGACCGGCGCGGCGGCGGCGGGCAGGGGGTGTCGTTCGTGATCCAGGCGCCGAACCTCGAGGCGCTGCGCGAGGTGCTGCCGGCCGTCTTGGAGTCGGCGCGGACGCGCCCGGAATTCTCGTTCGTCGACAGCGACCTGAAGTTCAACAAGCCCGAGGTCCGCGTGACCATCAACCGCGACAAGGCGCAGGCGTTGGGCGTCGGGGCCGACGAGATCGCGCGCACCCTGCAGGCGGCGCTGAGCGGGCAGCGGCTGGGCTACTTCATCCTCGACGGGAAACAGTACGACGTGATCGGCCAGCTTACGCGCGATTTCCGCAGCCGGCCGGCCGACCTCGGCAACCTGTCCGTGCGCTCGTCGAGCGGCGAGACGGTGCGGCTCGACAATCTGATCACGCTGCAGGAATACAGCGGACCGCCGGAGCTGTATCGCTTCAACCGTTACGTGTCGGCGACGATCTCGGCGAACCTGGCGCGCGGGCGGACGATGGGCGAGGGCGTGGCGGCGATGCAGGCGGTGGTGAAGCCGATCCTCGACGAGCGCTTCACGACGGCGCTAAGCGGGTCGTCGCGGGACTTCGTCGAAAGCTCGGCGGCGCTCGGCTGGGTCTTTGCGCTGGCGCTGGTGCTGATCTACCTCGTGCTCGCCGCGCAGTTCGAGAGTTTCCGCGATCCCTTTGTGATCCTGCTGACGGTCCCGCTGGCGCTTGCCGGCGCGCTTGGCGCGCTGTGGTGGTACGGGCAGACCCTGAATATTTTCTCCCAGATCGGGCTCATCATGCTGGTGGGTCTCGTGACGAAGAATGGCATCCTGATTGTCGAGTTCGCCAACCAGCGGAAGCACACCGCGGCGCTCGAGCCGCTGGCGGCGGTGACGGAGGCCGCTGCGGCGCGGCTGCGGCCGATCCTGATGACCACGCTCGCGACGATCCTCGGCATTGTGCCCATCGCGCTGGCGTTGGGCGCGGGCGCGGAGAGCCGCGTCTCCATGGGCATCGCCGTGATCGGCGGCCTCGTGGCCGGCGGTGCGCTGACGCTGTTCGTGATCCCGGCGATCTACGCGATGGTGAGTGCGCGGGAGAAGACGGCGAAGCCCGAGACGCACGAGGTGGGCGAGGTGTCGGCCGGAGCGTTCGTGGCGAAGTGAGGCGTCGGTGCGGCTGCGAAAGCGACCGGCCGGTCTCGTGGGCCGAGCGAATTCATGGGGCGGAATCACGTCAGCAGCCGTGATGCGAAATCGAGACGCCGTTCGATTCGACGCCGGGCGGCCCTTGGTTTAGGGACAAAAAAGCACGCCGAAGCGTGCTGCTGCCCTGCTCAGTAAAATGAAATCGTTTATCGCGACGCCAGATGCGGAGCGGAGGCGACCGCGAACGCATCCCGGAAGGGGCGGAGGTGCGCGCGGATGGCAGCGAGCTCCACGGCGGTGGGCCGGGCCGGATTGGCGGCCGCCGGCGGAGCGCCGTGGCGCTCCAGGCATTTTTTCAGGAGAGATGCCGCGTCCGCCTCGGAGAGGCCGGAGGCGTTGAGGAAAATTTCGTCGGGGTCGGCGGCGAAGTCGCCGCCGCGGGCGATCTTGGCGACGGGCACGCCCTTGAGCGCGAGGAGGCGGAGGGCACGCTCGGCGCCCTGCAGGAACATGCCGTGGCGATCACCGACGCCGACGAGGCCGGCGGTGGGATGATCGCGACGCAGGCTGGCGGCGCAGACAAAGACTTCAAATTCACCGGCGCCCTCGCGCACGGTGTCGCCCGGTGACCAGGCCGCCGTGCGCAGCACCGCCACACCCGCGGGTGTGGCGGCGAGGGGGCTCGCGAGGACGGCGACCGCGAGGAGGGCTCCCGCCCAGCGGCGCGCCAGTAGCGATCGGTGAGTGATTGGCATCTTCTTCTAATAGCAGCCGGTGTGCCCAACCGCCGGTGGGGGACAGCCATTAGTTCTTTTCGCGAGGGCCGAGGTGAAGCGAACTTTCGTGCATGCGAGCGGCCGGCACCGGGCACAAAAAAACCGGCTCCCTTTGGCGGGAGCCGGCTGGTTGAAAAAAGCGACTAAGTTGCTCAGGCGCCGGGCTTGGCGGCTGCGGCGTTGAGGGCAGCGCGGACCTCGGAGCGCACGGACTCAGGCTGACGGTCGAGCTGGATGCGGCAGATCTCCAGGACGCGGGGATGAGCCGCGACATTCTGGGCCAAGGACTGACGGGCGGCGAGATCGAGGCCGGGACGATCGGTGCCCATGGCCTCGAGGATGGCGACGACATGACGGTCATTGCCCGAGGCGAGGAAGGCGCCCCACTGGAGGTTCATCGACGAGGGAGAGAGGACAGGCGTGGTGGCCACGGACCGAACGGGCTTGGAGGCGAGGGCGACGACTTCACCGCGGACGGCGGATTTTCCAGCGAGACCCTTGAGCAGCTCGGCGCCGTAGGGATTGCCGGCCTGCCAGAGGGAGGCGGCGACCAGGCGGCGGTGTTCGAGGGGCAGGTCGGAGAGGTCGGAGAGCCAGCCGGTCACGCGCTCGGGGTTCTGGGCGAAGACCGTGGCGAGGAAGCCGATGCCGGTGGCGACATTGCCCTCCTGCTCGAACCAGCCGGAGTGGCTGAGGCTGTGGATGGAACGGGAAAGCTCGGCGGGACGGGGATTCTGATAGTAATTTTCTAGCCAGGCCTGCGCGGGGGTGCCGGCAGTGGCGACGAGGGACGAAGCGAGCGCGAGGCCGGCGACGACGAGGGCTTTGAGGGATTTCATGACAACAAGCGGGTTTTGGCGTTTAACTATTACGGCCCGGGGTTGGAGTTGGGCCGTCCGATAAACGAATCTTATGCCGCGGGGGTCGTCCGTAAAGGGCGCAATGGATGAAACCTTTTCATCGCCTGGAGAGAGCGTAGTCGAGAAACCCTTACAGAGTAACGACGGGGAGCGGAAGGCGCTACCAAACTGCCAAATCTAGCCGACACCTCAAGCCGGCCGCCTTCCGCTCCCCGAAAGTGATACCAACGGTCGCTGCGCGACCGTCTCAATACTCGTCGAAGATGCGCTTGATCTCCTTCGGGTCGGTCGTCTTCGAGAGCGCGAGCTGGAGCAGCATGCGGGCTTTTTCAGGGGTGAGATTGTCGGCGGGGATGATGCCGGACTCGCGCCGGCGGGGCGTGTCCTGCACGCGGCCACCGCGGGTGCGGGCGGTGACGACGACGACGACGCCCTTGGCCTGCGCTCGCTTGATGGCGGCGGTCTGGCCGTTGGGGCCGCCGGTGGGGCTGCCTGCACCGGTGCCGTCGACGACGATGCCCTTGCAGCCCTTTTCGACCATCGCGTCGAGGAGGTATCCGGGCGCCTCAGTGTACGCATAGGCGACCTCGACGTCCGGCAGCTTCTCGGGGAGCGAGGAGATGTTGAACTCGCTCTTGAAGGTGTGGCGGCGGGTGGGCTCTGAGTAGAACTTCACGATGTCGGGATCGGCGACGCCCATGACCCCAAGGTCGATGCTGCGAAACGTCTCGACGCGGTAAGCGCTCAGCTTGGTGACGTCGCGGGCGGCATTGATGTTCTGGTTCATGGCGTGGAGGACCCCCTTGCCGGCGGCGGCCGGTGTCGCGGCCACGCGCACTGCGTTGAGCAGATTCAACGGGCCGTCGCCGCTGAGACCGCTCCACGGGCGCTGCGAGCCGACATAGACGACGGGCTTCTTGATGTTCACAACGAGGTTCATGAACCACGCGGTCTCGGCCATGGTGTTGGTGCCGTGAGTGACGACGATGCCGTCGACCGTGGCGTCGTTGGCGAGTTCCTGGAGCCGCTTGGCGACCTTGTAGAGCTGCTCGGAGGTCGTGCCGCCGGCGCCCTCGCGCGGGGGCTGGCCGGGGGCGGCGGGCGGCTCGACCGGCGGACGGAAGTCCTCGGTGGTGACGCGGGCGACGAGCGCGAGGTCAGGGAGGTCGGCGACCCATTTCTCGGGGTCGACGCGCGGGACGCCGGGGCCACCGTAGTTGGTGACGTTGAGGCGCTCGCTGGCCTGGGAGGCGATGGTGCCGCCCATCGACATGAGGACAACGTGCGGGAGATTGAGGCCGGGCGGGGCGACTTTGGGGATCTCCTGGGCCGGGAGCGGCGCGAGGAAAGGCACGGAGAGCGCGAAGGCGGCGGAGAGGACAGAGGAGCGGAGAGTGAGGCGCATGGGAGAAGCGATTTGGGAGAGAAGGGAGGTGCGGGCGCTCAGTATTCGTTGAAGATGCGTTGGATTTCCTTCACGTCCGTGGTCTTGGTGAGGGCGAGGCGGAGAAGGACGCGGGCCTTTTGGGCGTTGAGATTGTCGGCGGTGATGACGTTGCGGCCGGCGGTGCGCTCGCTAAGGACCACGCGGCCCGAGCCCTTGCGGTCACTCTGCACGACGATGATCCCCTTCGACTGGGCCAGGGCGGTGCCCTTGGCGAAGGACGGGGCGGAGTCGTTGAGGATGATGCCCTTCACTCCGGCGGTGACGAGCGCCTCAAGGGGGGCGGCGGACGCCTCCTGGTAGCCGTACACGATGTCGACGGCGGGGAGGGTATCGAGCTTGGAGATGTCGAACTCGGACTTCGACGTGTGGCGCGTGAGTGGTGTACGATAGAAAGCGATACGGTCGGAGTCGGAGTAGCCGATGGGGCCGAGCTCGCGGGAGACGAAGGTCTCGACGCGGTAGGTGTTGTTCTTCGTCACGAAGCGCGCGGAGTGGATGGTGTCGTCAAGGAGGACCATCACGCCCTTGCCGACGGCCTCGGGGGCGGCGGCAGTGCGGACGGCGTTGAGGAGATTGAACGGGCCGTCGCGGCTGATGGCGGTGAATGGTCGCATCGCGCCGACGACCACCACGGGTTTGTCGGACTTGACGGTGAGGTGGAGGAAGTAGGCGGTCTCCTCGAGAGTGGCGGTGCCGTGGGTGACGACGGCGCCGGCGACGCCGGGCTTGGCGAGCTCGGCATTGATGCTCTTGGCGAGCTTGAGGAGCAGCTCGGTGGTCATGCCCGGGCTGCCGACATTGGAGATCTCGATGGGCTCGACGGTGGCGAATGTCTTGAGCTCGGGCAGGTCGGCGATGAGCTCCTCGGGGGAGACGCGGCCGTCGTTGTATTCGGCGAGCTTCTGGCGGTGGGCGCCCTTGCTCTGGATGGTGCCTCCGGTGGTGAAGAGCTTCACGACGGGAAGCTCGGCGGCATGGACGCCGAGGGTGACGAGGGAAAGCGCGAGCAGGACGAGGCGGTGGAGGCGTTTCATGTTGGAATATTCAGCGGAGCGGGAGAACGGGACGCGGCGAAGCCGGGGCCGGACGAAGGAGTGGGGCGCGAGAAAGCGCCGGCGGGAGTGATTGGCGATAAGCGCGGTAGCAGGCGCGATGCCACGGCGCCGACGGATTCGGACAAGAATGGTCCGGGGGGGAAACCGCTCAGTAAGTGAAGGTCTCGCCCGGAAGGGCCGGTGTGCTGGGCGGGGCGACCTGATGATGCGTGGCCTGTTCGTAGGCGTAGGCGTACGCGAGGAGGCGGGGCTCGCTGAAGGCGACGCCGAGGAACGAGATCGCGACGGGGAGTTTCTCCTTGTTCACCCCGGCGGGGACGATCACGTCGGGGAACTGCGTCATGTTGGCGATGCTCGTGAGCGAGCCGCCGGTGCGCGCGGTGGTGTCCATGGGCGAAGACTCGCTGATCTTTTTCGGGACCTCGCCGCGGGTGCAGTACACGATGGCGTCGAGCTGGTGCTGGGTGAACACG
>JAPLTR010000497.1 GCA_026398065.1 Verrucomicrobiota bacterium
CCGTGGTGGTGGCGGAGCAACTCCTCGGCCGCGAACCAGTTGTCAGTTTCAACGCCCTCACGTCGACCGCCCTCAATCCAGAGGCGGTAGGCGACCTGCTGAATCTCCTCTTCCGTCGGCACGGGGGCAGGCGTAATGGCAGTGGTGGTGGTTTTCATGGTGGGATGGGCTGACCGTCCAAATATAGGGACAATGCCGCCGTTCCTCTCCGCACCAGTTGTCGGGAACTGTGCATTTATTGCGGCTCGCGAGGCCCCTTTCCGCAAAAGATGCACAGACCGCACTTATTAATGTACGCGATATGACACGGGCCATGCGGGCAGGGCCCAGCTGAGCCGGCCGGCCCAGAGCCGTATGGGAAAATACCCTACGTGGCTCAACCCCGTGGGTGGAAGGGTCTCCGGCCTGCCTCCCCCTTCGTTGCGATGGCCGAGCCGCGCTCTCCCTTTCGGGCGGGCCCGGCCAGTTGCAGAACCCGTCCTTAAACCTTGGCGCTATTGTCGCACTTGAAGTGGACCTGCGACCGGCGCAGGGCGTGCGTCCGCAAGGCGGAGGTCTGGGCGGGGTCGCGGGGCTTGATCAGAAAACGGCGCTGCTCCTCCGCCTCCTCGGCGGCGGCGGCGGCGGCAAAGCACAGGAGGGTCTCCGCCGGGGCGGCCAGCCGGCTCGCCGGGAAACGCGTGTGCGTGGAAAGCCAGCGCACAGTGTCGCGGAGCGGATCGGAGGAGGAGGTGTTCATGTCGTCTTAGGTGGTCGGATAATGAGCTTCACGCGCACACGCGCAAGCCGTTCGAGCAGCCGGCGTTCATCCCGGAGCGGCCACCAGTCGTAAAGGTAGATCTCCAGGGGGCGCCACATCGCGACCCAGCCGCCGATGGTCAGGCTCTCGCGGATCAGGTCTGCGGCCGTGCCGTAGCCCAGCCGGGCCACCAATTCCCCGATGAAAAAACACGCGGTCAAAAACAGCAGGCCGACCATCAGGCTGAACCGTCCCCGGCGCATTAACTGGCGGAACTCCCGTTCCTTCGCTTCGGAGCGCGACCGAAAGTAGTGCTGCAGCGACTCTTCCACTCCGTCGGCTTTTTCCGGCGGAGGTGCCTCGACCAGGTGGATGTGAAGGTGAAACTCGCTGTCGTCCTTCACGTGCTCCAGGGCGGAACCAACGATGAACTCCTCGGCATCAGCGTCGAGGTCGCGTTCGTGAAACGGCGAGGGATCCATCGAGTTGAACAACTGTGCCAACTCGCGCAGCCGCAGGGAGATCGTCGCCGAACCGTGAGCGGGGTGGGCCGGAGTAGTCATTTGGAGGGAAACGCTGCACCCCAGGCCGCCTCGGCGAAGCCCACGAGCGCGACGCCGCCTCCGATGGCAAACGGCCGTTTCACGAGATTGCCGTTGCCGGCGAGCAGGGCGAGCGCCGCGGCCTCGGTGAGTGTCGGCAGCTTCTCGCCGAGCTTCTGCTCGCGGTAGTCGCCGCCCGCCGTGTTGAAGAGCTTGCGCAGCTCTCCGTCGTAGGCGGCGAGCATCGCGCGCAGTTCCGCCGCGGTGGGCGGGGTCTCGCGGATGGCACGCTCCTCGAAGGCCACGCCACGGGCGCGCAGCCATTTGACGGCCTTCCGGCAGGTGTCGCAGTTCGACAGGGTGTAGAGGCGGAGGGTGCTCATATCATTTTACCCAGGTGGCGTCGCGAACGATGAACTGCCAGCGATCGCGAAACACGCCGAGCTCGCCATAGAATTTCACGGTCTCCCCCGCCTTGAACTCGGCGCGCAGTTTCTTCCGCAACGCCTCGTCGTAGCTGTAGACGTCGTAGGTCTCGCCGCGAAACTCGACGGCGAGCCGCGGGCCTTCGGCGACCTTGCCCTCGACGCGGACGATCTTGCCCTTGAAGGCGTCCGACCGGAGCGCGGTGCCGGCGGGGAGCTTGTCCGCCGTGAGCGCGATCTTCTCCAACTCGAGGTTGGCGTAGCCGAGCGCGACCGGGGTGGCATCGCCGGCGCGTTCCTCGCCGGGATTCAGCAGCGAGATCGTGCGGTCGGGGCGGTTGTCCGTCACGGTGGTGAACTTGGCCGAGATGGGGAAATGGTCGGAGAACCCCGAGCCGGCCGGGCCGTCGAACGCCCAGCGCACGGGCTCGCCACGCTCGCTGACGTTGAGTCCGGCGAATTTTCCGACGGCGAAGGAATTGTCCACGTACTGCACGCCGCGCAGGTCGTAGAGGCCGCGCGAGATGATGAGGTGGATAAGGGTGCCCCACTCGCCGCGATAGGTGTCGCTGCCGCGCGCCGCGGCCGGCAGCTCATACCAGAGATTGTAGAGATCGTGGCGCGCCCCGGCCACCGACAGCTCGTCGCCCTGGGCGCCGAGCACGTCGTTGATGCCGGTGACCGTCATGGCCGGGTAGCGCTGCTTCTGGTTGTACTGCGAATTGAGGTCGCCGCCGATGACGATGTCGGCGTGGGGGTCGGCGCGGAGGAGTTCGTCAAGGCGGAGGCGCAGGGTGCGGGCGTTGAGGGCGCGGGTTTTTTCCGTCTCGGCGTCGCTGGCGCCGGATTTCCAGTGGTTGGCGAAGACGTAGAGCGGGGCGCCGTCGACGTCGACCTGCACCTCGAGGATCGCGCGGGCGCCGGGCGTCGCGTGGGACCGCGTCTGCTTCACCGGGAACCGGGTGAACACCGCGCACTTGATCTCCTGTTTGCGTTCCCCCGCGAGGGGCGTGCTGTCACCGATCACGATGCGATAGCCGGTGAGTCCGGCGTCGGCGAAGGCCTTCGCGAGGAGCGCCTCGGCAGGGAGGTCGCCGATTGCGGGGGTGAACTTCGCCCCGAGCATGTCGGCGAGCTTCAGGTTCGCATAGGGGGCGAGGAGGGCGTCGTAGTCCGGCGGGGTTTTGCCCGGCGTGGCATCGACCTCGAGCTCGCAGAGCAGCAGGACATCGGGGCCCTTGCCGCCCTCGTAGCGGGCGACGACGCGGGCGATGTTCTGCAGCTTAGTGAGGGCGTGGGCCCGGGAGTATTTCGCGGGCTGGTAGTCCTCGTAGCCGGCGACGCCGTCGACGTCGAAGAGGTTTTCCACGTTGTAGGCGACGACCATGAACGGCCGGGCCGACGCCGTGACGGCGAGGAGACAGGTGACGAACCACAGTTTGAGCAAACGCATCCCGGCACACTGACGGACGCGGTTGACCGGCGCAATCACGCGCGCGCAGACTTGGCGGCGATGAAGCAACCTGTCCTCGAAGTCACCGGCCTGCGCGTGGAGCGCGGCACCACCGCGATCCTGCGCGGCGTCGCCTGGCGCGTCGCCGCCGGGGAGCACTGGGTCATCCTCGGCGCCAACGGCTCCGGCAAGACCTCGCTGCTCAAGGCGTTGACCGGCTTCCTGTCGCCGACCGCGGGCGAGTTTTCCGTGCTGGGACGGCGCTACGGCGCGGCGGACTGGCGCGAACTGCGGCTGCACATCGGCGTGGTCACGAGCGCCTTCACCGCCTCGATCCCCCCCTCCGAGGTCACGCTCGACACGGTCGTGAGCGGAAAATACGCGCAACTCGATCTCTGGCATGCCGGCACCCGGGGCGACCGCGTGGCGGCGCTGCGGCTCCTGCGCTCGGTCGGACTTGCGCGGCTCGCCGCCCGCGAGTGGGCCTATCTTTCCCAGGGCGAACGTCAGCGCGTGCTCATCGCGCGCGCGCTGATGGCCCGGCCGCAGCTGTTAATCCTGGACGAGCCGTGCGCGGGCCTCGATCCGGTGGCGCGGGAAAAATTTCTCCGCTTCGTCGAAAAGCTCGCCCGCCGCCGTGGCGCGCCTGCGCTCGTGCTGGTGACCCACCACGTTGAGGAGATCACGCCCGCTTTTACGCACGCGCTCATGCTGCGGGCGGGCCAGGTGGTCGCGGCGGGTCCGCGGGCCACGGTGCTGACCTCAGCCAATCTCTCCGCGACGTTCGGCGTGCCCCTGCGCCTCGGCCGCACCGCGGGGCGTTACCGCCTCGGGTTTGGCCGGGGTTAGGCTGCGGGATTATTTCTTCGCGAAGATTTCCGTGAAGAACGACCGCATGTGCTCCCACGAGCGGTGGTCGGCGGCGGCGTTGTAGCCGATGCCGCCGGTGAGGCCCGCGGACTTGGCGATCTCGTCCGCCTTCGGGTTGGTGAAGGCGTGGATGGCGCCCGCGTAGCTCACGAACTGGTAGTCGAATTTGCCGTCGTTCATCGACTTCGTGAACGCGGCGAGCTCCTCGGGCTTGATGAACGGATCGACGGCCCCGTGACACAGGAGGAATTTCGCGTGGTTGGCCGCCGCCGCTTCCGGGGAGGCGGGGATGAGGCTGCCGTGAAAGCTCACGATGCCGGCCAGCGGTGCGCCGCTGTAGGCCAGGGCCTGGCAGACGGCTCCGCCGAAGCAGTAGC
>JAPLTR010000060.1 GCA_026398065.1 Verrucomicrobiota bacterium
CATACTTGCAGGCATTGTCGAGCAGGTTGAGGACGATCTGCTCAAGGGCGTCGCGATCTGTTTCCATCGTCACCGGTACCGCCGGCAACTGGCGCCGCAGCGCCAGTCCCGACTCGGCGAGCCGGGGCCCATGCGTATCGAGGAGGCGGGTCAGCTCGGCCCCCAGGTCGAGCGGTTCGACCGAGAACTTCTTTTTGCCCTGTTCGAGCCGGCTGAAATCGAGGGCGTTGTTCACCAGGCGCGCGAGGCGCTGCGTCTCCCGCGCGATGGTGCGCAGGTAGTCCCTGCCCTGCGCCGCATCGCGCACCCGTCCCTGCTCCAGCAGCTCGGCGTACAGGCGGATGGTGGTGAGCGGCGTCTTGAACTCATGCGACACGTTGGCCACGAACGACGTTTTCTGCGCCGCCTCCGCCTCGCTGCGCCGCGCCTGCCGGACCAGCAGGGAGCCGCCAGCGAGGATCGCCGCGATGAAGATCCCCACGAGCAATGAGCCGAAAAGAAAGAAACGCCCGCCAGCGCCCTCCGTTGCACCGTCGCCGACGACGCCCACGATCTCCCAGCCCGGCAAGGCCGCCGAGGAGAGCGGCACGCGCACGGTGCCATCGTCGGCCGGGTACCTGGACACCTTGCTGAGAGGGTTGGGAATCGACGATCGGCTCCGCAGGCCTCCGGAGAAGAACCCCCAGCTTTGCCGGGTCACGCCCGCCTCGCGCACCTCGAAGGCATTGGCCAGATCGCCATCGCGGGGGAGCAGTTCGCCGAAGCGGGCGAAAATCGGCGTCAGGTTCACCTCCACCCCGATCACCCCGCCCATGGCTGACTGCCGCCAGCCAACCAGATGCAGGCCGTCAGGGCCGCGCCACGGCGCCCAACCGGTGCGCTCCAGCGAAACAGCCGTGGGCGCCTGGAGTTTTTTCAGGGCATCCGAGCTGGGGCTTTGCCGGGCCACCTCCTGCAGCCTGTTGCGCGCGTTCTGAACGTTGCTGACATTGTCGGAAGCATCCTTCCGCAGTAACTGGTCCATCGCGGACTCCGCCTCTTTCTGGTTTGGTGATGCAAGCCGCCAAGGAGTCCCCTCCGCCAGCCACGGCGTGAGCCACCCCCGGGCACCGGCGTCCGAGACGTAGACAATCTGGTCGCCGGGGCTGAGCCGAAAGGTTGCGCGCACGAGCGGGTTCCCCGCCCCCCAGTCCTTGAGAAAGGCCTCGGGACTGGCCATCATTGCCTGGTTCAGTGTCGCCATCAGGCCGGCCTGCACGTCGCCGATGATCAGCTCGACGTTTTCCGCGATCTGGCGGGCGCGGGCCGCGACCGCCTCCCGCCGCAACGCGGTCGTGGACCGTGCCTGCTCATCCAGCCGCGCCTGCTCCTTGCGCAGCAGATACAGCGCCCCCGCCCCGACCGCCAGCGCGGGCAGGAGCAACAGCAGCCAATAGGCCAGGATGCGGCGCGACGAAGCGGGCACGGGGGAAGGCTGGCGGCATGGGCGGGGGGAAGTCAAAGGAGCGTGCGAGGAATCAAGGCCGGGAAGCGGAGGAGCTGGAGAGCCAGCCGGACTGCTGAGTTTGCGTCTGGGCATTTTCGGCGCGGTAGGTCTTGCGCTGGGCGTTGTCCAACCCCTCGCGCTCCAGGCGGTCCGCTTCCTTCCGGTTAAGCGTCCACACCTCGGATACCGCGGCGTTGGAGTAGGTGGTGGCGATCCGACCCAGCTCCGCGTTGCGCTCACGCCACTGCCGCGCGGCTTCGGACGGCGACCTTGATGACGGCCCGCTCGGTCCGACCGGCGAGAAGCACGGGGCGGTCGAGTTCGACGCGGAGGCTTACCGTCTCAGAGGAGGATTTGGCATCGGCGGAAAGCGGGATAAGCGACACCGCGCCAAGGAGCGCGGCCGCGAAAGCGACCAGGGAGGAGAGCCAGAGTTGTTTCATGGTGAACCTGTTTTTGACGGGCTCATCAAACCACGAAACGCCGCAGGGCTTGTCAGGGCGGGGTCAGCGAATTGTCAGGAAATTGTCACGGAGATGAAGCGAGCGCTGCGTGGCGCCTGTCCGCACCAAAGCCGGGCATCGAAGGCAAAAGATCGCTCCACGCCAACGAGAGCACCGAAAGAATCCGCTCCGACGGGCCGCCCCCTGCTTACATCGCCGCGAGCAGCTTGCGCAGGGTCTCGTCGACGAGCTTGGGGTTGGCTTTGCCCTTGGCGGCTTTCATGATCGGGCCCTTGAAGGCGTTGAGCGCGCTCTCCTTGCCGGCTTTGAACTCGGTGACGGCCTTGGGATTGGCGGCGATCGAGTCGCGGCACCATTGCTCGAGTTCGTTGGAATCGGTGGGTGTCGCCTTCAGGCCCTTGCGGTCGGCGATGGCGTCGGGTTGGTCGCCGGTGGCGGCCATCTCGATGAATATCTCCTTCGCGGCGTTGGTGAGCACGGTGCCGGCGTCGACGAGCTTCACGAGCGCGGCGATGTGGGCCGGGCGGACCTTGGACTGGGCGAGCGAAAGGTGCGCGGCGGAGA
>JAPLTR010000094.1 GCA_026398065.1 Verrucomicrobiota bacterium
TCGACACCACCGCGCGTTTTGCGTCTTTTCCCCGCTGTGCCCGCCCTCGCCCAACTCACCATCCTCGCCCCCGGCCTCCTCGGCGGATCGGTCGCCCGCGCCGCCCGCGCGCGCGGCGTCGCCTCGCGGATCGTGCTCTGGGCGCGCCGCCCCGAAACGCGCCTCAAGCTCCGCGACCAGCCCTGGTGCGACGCCGTCGCCGACACGCCGAACGAGGCCGTCCGCGGCGCCAGCCTCGTCGTCCTCGCGGCCCCCGTTGACCAGATCGTCCCGCTCGCCCGCCAGATCGCTCCCGACCTCGCGCCCGGTACCCTCGTCACCGATGTCGGCAGCGTGAAGGGCGACATCTCCCGACTCGGCCAGCTCGCGGTCGCTCCGCACGCGCACTTCGTCGGCGCCCACCCAATGGCCGGCTCCGAAAAAACCGGCTGGGAACACAGCACCGCCGGCCTCTTCGAGCACCGCACCTGTTTCGTGACCCCGCTCGAGGGCACGCCCGCCGCGGCCACCGCGGCCGTCGTCCAGTTCTGGCACGACCTCGGCTCGGAAGTCGTCACCGTCGCCCCCGACCGCCACGACGAGATCGTCGCCCACATCAGCCACCTGCCCCAGGTGATCGCGTCGAGCCTCTGCACCTTTCTCGCGAAGAAGGATCACACCTGGCGCAACCACGCCGGCGGCGGCCTCCGCGACACGACGCGCATCGCCGGCAGCGACGCCCAGATCTGGCGCGCGATCCTGGAGCAAAACCGCGACGAGGTCCTCCGCGCCCTGCGGCAGTTCGAGGATGAGTTGCACGGCTTCCAGATCGCCCTCGCCAACCGCGACTACGTCGAGGTCGCCGCCCGCATCGAGCGCGGCAAGGCCTACCGCGACCAATTCCGCCCGCACCCGTGAAACCGGAGCAGCGCGCCCGCAGAAGGCAGGAGCCTTCGACGCTTTGAAACAAAGCGGTCGTTCCACGGGATTCAACATCCCAAACGGGTCGCTAAAAACTCCTTGGCTCAACGCTGCCGGTCGCAGACGTTTAGCCCTTTCATGCCCTTGCCCGACCTCCTGCCCATCCAGCCCTTCACGCGTCCCGCGCGCGGCGAAGTCACGCTGCCCGGCTCGAAAAGCCTCACCAACCGCGCCCTCCTCCTCGCCGCCCTGGCCGGAGACCGTCCGATCACTCTGACCGGCGCGCTCTTCAGCGAAGACACTCACCTGATGGCCGAAGCCCTCCGCCAGCTGCGATTCACGGTCATTGCCGACGAGCCCGCCCACACCCTCCGCGTCTCCTACTCTCCTGAAACTTTCACCGCCGAGTCCGCCGAGCTCTTCGTCGGCCTCGCCGGCACCGCCGCCCGTTTTCTCACCGCCCTCTGCGCCGCGCTGCCGGGCGGCGTCTACCTGATCGATGGAGTGCCACAAATGCGCAAACGCCCGATGAAACCCCTCATCGACGCTCTTCGCACGCTCGGCGCCGAGATCCACTGCACCGGCGTCGAAGGATTTTTCCCGCTCAAAATCCACGCCCGCGGCCTCCGCGGTGGCCCCGTGAGCATCGACGCCAGCGAGAGCAGCCAGCTCCTCTCGGCGCTGCTGATGGTCTCCCCGCTGGCACGCGAGCCGATCGAGCTCACCCTGACCGGTCACGTCCGCCGGCCCTTCGTGCTGATGACGGCGCGCCTCATGGAAATTTTCGGCCAGCCACCCTTGGACGTGGGGGCCGAGAACCGCTTCACCCTCCCCGTCGGTTCGCCCTACGCCGTGGTCAACCAAACCTACGCCATCGAGCCCGATGCGACCGCCGCCAGTTACTTCGCGGCGCTTCCCTTGGTCACCGGGGGTCAGCTCTCCTTCGCTCGTGACCATCCCCGCCGCGGCGTCACCCAGAACTTCGCCGAGTTCTCCGACACCTTCCTCACCCTCGCCGCTATCGCCCCGCTGCTCGACGGCCCGACCACCATCACCGGCATCGCCCACTCCCGCAAACAGGAGACCGACCGCGTCGCCGGCATGGTCGCCGAACTCCGCAAGCTCGGCCAGGACGTGCACGAGCACGAGGACCAGGATGGCCTCACGATCACGCCCGGCCCGCTCCGGTCCGGCGTCGAGATCGAGACCTACGGCGATCACCGTTTCGCCATGAGCTTCGGCATCCTTGGCTGTCACGACCTCCACGGCGACGGCCGCCCGTGGCTCTCGATCCGCAACCCCGCGTGCTGCGCCAAGACCTTTCCCCACTTTTTTGAGTTGCTGGAAAGCCTGCGTCAAAACTCTCTCGCCCCGTGACCGCCGCTCCCTCCCCCTTCATCATCGTTGCCATCGACGGCGGCGCCGCCTCCGGCAAATCGTCCTCGTCGCGCATCATCAGCGAGCGGTTCAACCTGCTCCACGTCGACACCGGCTCGTTCTATCGCGCCCTCACCGCCGGCATGCTCCGCGCCGGCGCCTCGGCCACCGACCTCCCCACGGTCAAGACCGCCCTCGCCGCCCTCCGCCTCGGCACCCGCGTCAACGGCCGCTCCGCCGAGATGGAAATCGACGGTCGCCCCGTCGGCGACGACATCCGCAGCCGCGCGGTGAACGAAAACGTTTCCCACTTCGCCGCGATCCCGGAATTGCGTGCCGCCCTCCTCGCCTACCAGCGCGGCCAGGCCGACGTCGCCCGCGCCCACGGCTTCCGCGGCCTCGTCATGGAGGGCCGCGACATCGGCTCCGTCATTTTCCCGCAGGCCGATTTCCGCTTCTTCCTCCACGCCGACCCCGTCGAGCGCGCCCGCCGCCGCGCCAGCGAGGGCCAGCACGACTCCGTCGTCGAGCGCGACCGCCTCGACTCCTCGCGCAAGACCGCGCCCCTCGCCTGCCCCGACGGCGCCACCTCCATCGACTCGACGCATATCAACCTCGAGCAGGTCGTCGCCCTGATGTCCGCCGCCATCGCGCAGAAGCTCCCCGCCGCATGAGCCGCGCCTTCCCGCAGCTTGAAATGGACCGGGTCTACGGATTCTTCCATTACCTCTCGGACGTCTTCCACGACATTTGCTTCCGCGGCGACGTCGTCGGCGTGGAGCACCTGCCGGCCACCGGCGGCCATCTCATCGCCGCCAACCACGCGAGCCACCTCGACCCGTTCATCCTCGGCTCGCAGATGCCGCGGCAGGTCACCTTCTTCGCCCGCAAGACCCTCTGGAAACCCGGCTTCGCCTCCTGGTGGCTCGACCGGGTGGGCGTCATCCCCGTCGACCGCGACGGCGGCTCCGACGTCGGCGCGATCAAGCGCGTGCTCGCCGCCCTCAAGCAGGAGAAGATCATCATCATGTTTCCCGAGGGCACCCGCTCCCCCGATGGCCACCTGCAAAAGCCCAAGGCCGGCGTCGGCCTCTTCGCGTGCCGCACCCAGGTCGCCGTGGTGCCCGCCCGGATCTTCGGCTCGTTCGAGGCCTTCGACCGCCGCGGCCGCATCCGCCTCGGCGTGCCCGTGACCGTCGTATTCGGAAAACCCCTGCCGGCCTCGGCCTACGACGACCCCGCCGCCGGCAAGGAGCGCTACCAGGTCGCCAGCGACCGCATCATGGCCGAGATCGCGAAGCTCCGCCCCCCGCCCGAGACCGTGATCTGAGCCGGGATCATGCAATTTTGGGCAGGATGAGTTGGTGAGTGCCGGCGCTGGCGGCGAGAGCGGCAGCTGCATCGCGGTCGTCCGGATCACTCATTTGGCGGAGGAGCACGTGCCACCAATGGCGGCGTTGAGGCGAGGCGACGGCGAGCTTGAGGGAGGGCTTGCCGGCGGCGTGACGGAAGACCGCGGCGCAGGAAAACAGGCGCCAGCGCAGGGTGGTGAGT
>JAPLTR010000139.1 GCA_026398065.1 Verrucomicrobiota bacterium
GCGGAGTGAGTGGCGAGCGGACGCCGGGGCGCCCGCTCAGATCGGTCGGCGACTGTCGGCCGTGGCTGTGTGGCGGCCTCGACCCGGTCCGCGAGCGCGCGCGGGGTCGCGACGAGGCCGTGCACGCCGCCGGGATGGCCCACGTCGAGGGGCCGGAGGTTGGCCTGGAGGATCGCCTCGGCGCGCTCGATCCAGCGGCCGACCTCGTCGTGCGGGCCGTGGGCGCGCGGCGCGGCGCGCCAGCGGTCCGCGGCCCTGAGGCGGAGATCGGCGAGCAGTTGGACCCAGCAGCGGCCGGCGATGAATTGGTCCAGCGCCACGTCGAGCCGGGCGGGCTCCCCGGCCCCGCCCTCCGTCGCCACGCGAAACGCGAGCGCGGCCGACATCAGGTAGTTGCACCGGCGCTGGCGCGCGCCCGGGACGTGGCGCTGCAGCCAGGGCATGAGCTCGCCGTGGCGCAGCGAGGCCTTGATGCAGAGCAGCGCGAGACCGGCGACGATGCGCCGCTTCACGTTTTCGAGCCCGGAGCGCTCGATCAGGGCGAGCTGTTCGAGCACGACGGATTGGAGGCGGGCGAGCTGCACCGGGTCGGGCACGACGGGGGGCGCGCCCGCGGGGGAAGGTTGGGTTTGACGCATGGGGTGGCGGGAGTTGAGGGCGGATGGCAGGGGAGGAACGTTCAGGACCGGGCGAGGAACGCGCTCAGTTCGCGGACGAGCTCGCGCAACGTGTCCTTCGGCAGCAGGCACAGCAGCTCGAGGCGGCGCCCGCCGGTGAGGCGCGCCGTCACAAAATCCCGGTAGCACTCCAGCGGCACCCGAAACGTGCCGCGCCGCACGCCGCGGCCCCTGCCGTTCAGGCAGGGCATCTCGCCGTCGCCGATGAGGTTGATGATGTGCTTCGCGGTCCAGCCGAGCTTCGCCGCGATCTCCTTCACGGTGAGCGTCGCGCGGCCGGGGAAATCCAGCGAGGGAAACGGAAACACGAGCTGCAGCTGGTCGTGCAGGCGCGCGGTGGCGACCGCCCGGTCAAGGGCGTCCACGGGAAACGGCGCCGCCAGGCTGGAGCCGGCGGGCGCGGATGGTCCCGCGGGGACCGGCTCCGCGGCGGCGGCGGCGGGTGCAGCCGGTCCGGCGGACGCGGCTGGCGGACGCGAGGGTCGTGGCGGGGGGACCCTCCGCGGGGCGGGATCGGCCACCGGCACCGGGACGGCACCCGGGGTCCGGGATTCGGTCGTGGGCGTGGCCGGAGATTTCGGGCGCGACGGCGTTTTCGGTTTCATCCGGCGGTCCTCCGTTTGAAATGGAGCACGACGCGGCGCTGCCGGGCCTCGATGAGTTCGAGCCGGTCGGCCAGACCGTGCCACGCGGCCTGCTCGCGCGGATCGGGGGAGACGATCGCCAGGGCGCGGAGCAGCTCCACGCGCTTGGCGAGCGGCTCGTGCTCCAGGCGGTCGAGCACGTAGGCGGTGAGCATGCGCTGGGCGGTGTTCATGGGGCGGCCGCCTCCCCGGGGGCGCCCGGACCAACCCGGCGCGCGGGCCGGACTTTGGTCCGGCGGAGATATTTGGCTTGAGAGTCTGGGCTCATTGGGTGTTGATGGAGTCAACGCTTGTTGACCAAGTGAACACAGTCAATCATGAAAGTTGAAAAAAAGAACATATCTCCTGCCAACCGTTTCAAAGCCGTGCGCGAACAGCTCGGCTTTACCCAGCAAAAGCTGGCCGATGCGCTCCTCCTGACGCGCAATTACATCGCCAAGATCGAGGCCGGCATCCAGGCGCCGAGCCCGCGCACGGTCATGGCGCTGGAAACCCTGCGTGTTTCTCTGATCAACAACCCCAACCAGCCGACCGACGGCGGCGCCGCCCTCGGCGGCGGGGCTTCGGCCCCCGTGCCGGCCAAGCCCGACACCCGCACCCCGAGCGAGCTGGTGCGCGCCCTGCGCGTGGAGTTCGACGCGCTGCTGGCCTCGACCGACCACCTGCCGCAGCGCCTCCACTGGCTCTCCGAGCAGATGAAGGAGCACCTCGCGGTTCCGAAGTCCTGGGCCGGGCGGCCCCGCGGCGTGCACGTCACCCTGCCGTCCCAGACGGCGGCTCTGTCGGCGGAAACGGGCAAACCTCTCCCAGCCGCTTCTCGTCCCGCTCGGTCTGCATGACGTACCACTTGGGCGGGATGATGCCGTGCGCACGGATGAACTCCTTGTGCCGCTCGATCTCGTCCACGAGGTTCAACCCGATCTCAACGGCCTCCCGCTTCGTCCGGACGGAGCGGAGGGCTTCACGGTAGTAGAAGGCGGAGGGTTTGCAGGAGAGTGGCTTTGTCATGCCCCCGATCTTAGGACCGGGGGTGGGACAGAGGCTGGCTCAGCCACCGCGCCGGCGCGGAATTTACTTTCGGCCGGGCGCGTATGACGCACACCGCCCCGCCCCGCCGCCCCGGGCGGGCGCACTTCATCGCTGCGTTCGCGTGAACGGCGCGCGCAGCTGGCCCTGCGCCGCGCGATCGCCGTCGTCACCCGCCCTGCCGCCGTCGTCGGGCCGCACCGCAGGCGGCACCTGAAACTCGGCGCGCCTTCGCGCCCTACGGGCGGCCATCCCGCCCTGCACGCATGGTAGAGCGGCGCCCCCGGCGCCCCAGCGGCCTCGATGGACCTCGAACGGCCCAAGGCTTTCGCCACGGCCGCGGCTTGCCCTCCTCGTTATAGAGGAACAGCACCCGCCGTGCCGGAGCGCACCGCCGGAGCGCCCCACGCTTCGATGTAGTTCGCCCGCCCACGCCGGCTGCGCCGCCACCACGCTGATCTTCCCCACCGGCCGCCTCGTGCGCGAGGTGCCCGCACTCTGCGCCCGCCGGCCGGTGCACCCTTGCGCCCGGCGCGTGACGCCGCCCACCGGCGGGCGGAATCGCGGCGCCCCGCCGCCGCTCCCTCGACGGCGGATAGGTATCAAGTAATCGGATACTAACAGGCCTGAGCGCCTCCGTCGGAGCCGTTTTCTGCCGCGCCGGACCCCATTTTGCGGGTTCGAAACCGATTTTTTGGTCCGCGCGCGGAATTTTGGGCCCGTCCGCCGCCGCTTTTTTCCGAAAAACGCAGAAATCTCACCCGCGCGTGCAATTTTCTGGAATGGAGGGAATGGAAGGAATGGGCGGGGTGACGGATCGGCGGGCACCTGATATTCTGTACGCATCGTGCCACTGATCACCTCACCGCTCCTCCGCCACCGTACTCCCGCCCTTTCGGCGGGCGTCGTGGCCGCCCTCCTCGCCGGCTGCGGCGCGGTCCGGCCCCAGCGCGGCGGCCTCAGCACCACGACCCTCGGCGGCGCAACCGCCCCGACCGTCGTCACCAGCGCCGCCCCGGAGAATCCGGCCACGCCCAGCACCACCACCGTCGAGAAGACCACGGTGCGGGACTACCGCCCCGGCCCGCCCGCCGCTCCCACCCCCTCGCACCCCACCCCGGTCGTCGCCCCGGTTCCGTCCCTCCCTGTTTCTTCCGTCCCCGCGCTCATCCGCGAAACGGTTTCCGAGCGGGCCACCACCATTACCGGCGTCGCTCAAAAAGACACGGCCCGCGAGCTGGGCACCCGCCTCGCCAACCTCCGCGGCGTCCTCTGGGTCGGCGTCCTCCTCCTGGTCGGCGGCCCGCTCGTGGGCTGGAAACTCGGCTGGTTTGCCAACGGCTGCATCGCCGGCGCGGTCGGCCTGCTGCTCATCATTCTTTCCACCGTGCTCCCCGGTCACGAGGCGTGGTTCGGCCTCCTCGGACTCGGGATCATCCCCGTCGTGGCCTTCGCGTACTACCGCGCCCACCACGACGCCACCGCACCGCAACGCCCAACCCCTCCCGCGCCATGAACCCCGCCCTCCTGCTCCTGGCCGACGTTCCCGCGCCCGCTTCCGCCCCGGACGCATCCTACGTCGCCACCGGTCTCGTCGTCGTCGGGCTCTCCGCCCTCGTGCAGCTCGCCCTCGCGGCGAAACAGCTGCTCGCCCCGGCCCGCGCCGAGGACCCCGCCGCCCCCGCCTCCCTCACCGCCATCGCCGGCGAGCTGCGCCTCCAGACCGCCACGCTCCACAAGCTCGACCGCGAGATGGGTGGGGTCGTCACCACCATCGCCTCGTTCCAGCGCGAGCTGGCCGAGCTCAAGGCCACCCACACCAAGGACACTGACGCCGCCCACCAGAAGCTCGCCGGCCTGGCCCGCGACCTCGCCGGGACGATCGTCCGCGTCGACGGCCTCGAAAAACGGGAGGGCGCCCCATGAACGCCGCGCTCCTGCCCACCGTGCGCCCCGGCGAACCCGCCGCGCCCGCCCGCCCCCTTTCCACGGTCCTTCCGGCATCGTCCGGCGAGGCGCCCGGCGCAGCCGATCCCGGCCCCCGGTTCAACTCGTTCCGGGACTTTCTCCTGACCGACGCCCGCGTCCGCGATCCGGGCAAAGCCACCGGCTTCGCCCGGTACTCCTTCGCCGGCCGCCCCGCGCTGGACGAGATCGTGCAGCTCATCGACCACGTCCTCGGCTCGGACGGCGGCAGTCCCCTCCCCGACACCCGCCTCGCACTCGCCGGAGGCGCGCAGTTCGGCAAGACCACGCTCGAGCTCAACCTCGCCGCCTACGTCGCCGCCTGCCGTTTCCTTAACCCCATCGTCTTCCTCCCCGACGACGGCCTGGCCGGCAGCATCGTGGACGCCAAGTTCCGCCCCGAGGTCCTCGACCACATCGGCTGGCTCGCGAAGATGACCAGGGTCGGCCGCTCCGTCACCGAGTCCGGCAAGGCCGTCAACACGAAGGGAGCCTTCCTCGTCACCGACGGCCGGCGCCGCGCCGTGGGCATGTTCCGCGGCCTCCAGAAGCCGCCCACCACCTTCACCGCCGACCTCGTGATCGAGGACGAGAAGGACGACATCAAGCGCGCCAACGCCAAGTTCATCTCCGGCCGCATGACCGCCTCCGCCCTGCGGTTTCACCTCGAGGTCGGCACCCAGCGCGTCCACGGCGCCGGCCAGAACCTCGCGTGGAAGAGCGGCTCCCAGGGCGTGATCCTCGTCGGCCCCGCCTCCGCGCGGAACCGGCACGACGCCGGCCCCGCGGACCGGGTCAGCACCGCCCACGGCCACCGCCACGTGACCGAGATCCCGCCCGGCTTCCTCAATCCCGAGGAGGGCTGGCCGCAGATCTGCCGTAAGCGGATCACGGATACGCCGCGCCCCGACGACCCCGTGCTCGGCTTCGCGGGCGACTTCCGCCGCCCCGGTTCGACCGAGGTCGTCGCGACCTTCGAGCCCGGCGGGCACTACTACTATGCGCACCCGG
>JAPLTR010000773.1 GCA_026398065.1 Verrucomicrobiota bacterium
AGCGCATTGCCCGTGCCGCCCTGCCGCTGGCCGTCCACCGTGATGCGCAGCATGCGCTGGTCGATCCCGCGCACCGAGACATTTGACGCCCCGCCGGCGCCGGAGCTGACGGTGACGCCGGAGGTATTTTTGAGGAGATCGCCGCTGCTCTGGGCGTTGGGATTTTTCAATTCCGCCCCGGACACGACCTCCACGAGGGCGTCGCTGCCGGACTTGTTGTTGAACTTGGCGGAGGCCCCCTCGGTCTTTTCCGTCAGCACAAATTTCTCCATCACTTGCACGCCCTCGACGGGCAGTCTGACCTCGGCGAGGGTGTTGGGGCCGGGCTGGAGCTCGATCGTCTGCTCGACGCGGGCGTGCCCGGGGGCCGAGATCGCCAGCATGTGCCGGCCCGCCGGCAGCTCCGCGAGGGCAAACATCCCCTCGCCGTCCACGGCGACCGTGCGCGTCTCCGCCTGCACCGTGGCCCCCGCCACGGGCCGGCCGGTCGCGGCGTCGGTGACCTTCCCCCGCAGCGTCGAGCCCCCCGCGGCCTCGCCGTGGGCGAGACCGGTGGCCCACAGCCAGCCGGCCCCGAAACCGAACCATCGGACGAAATGGGAAACGCGCATCGCCCGTCGCGAAAGCACCAATCGGGCCGTTCCCGTCCGCCGCGCGATGATCGAGGGGCGTGTTTCCCGTCCGCCCGGGTCTATGGACCGCGGCCACCCACCCCCGCCCCGAAATCGAGCTTGAACCCCTCCCCCCGGGCGTGTCTCGTTGACCCCTCAGCCATGTTCCGCTCCGCCACCTGTTTCTGCACCGCCACGCGTCGCACGACCACGACGCGAACGACGGGCTGCGGTTGTTGACCGGCGTTTTCGCCCACAACCGCCGGCACCCCGGGTGCCGTTAGCAAAAACTTCGTTCCGCTGCGGCGGAATTTCTGGCAGCGTCCTTCCTCCCTCTTTTTCCCTTTTCATGGCCATCAAGCTTTTCGACTCGCTCACGCGGGAGACTCGCGAACTCCAGCCCTCGCATCCCGACGGCGTCTACCGCTTCTACAACTGCGGCCCGACCGTCTACGCCCCCGCGCACATCGGCAATTTCCGCACCTTCGTCGTCAACGACGTCCTCCGCCGCGTGCTCGAGCTCGAGTTCGGCAAGGAAAAGGTGAAGCACGTCCGCAACCTCACCGACGTCGACGACAAGACCATCCGCCGCGCCCGCGAGGAGGGCCGCCCGCTCGCCGAGGTCACCAAGCAGTGGACCGACAAGTTTCACGCCGACTGCGCCGCGCTCAACTGCCTCCCGCCCCACGTCGAGCCCACCGCCACGGGCCACATCGTCGAGCAGGTCGACATGATCGACGTGCTCATGAAGAAGGGCAACGCCTACCGCGCCGCCGACGGCTCGGTGTACTTCAAGGTGTCCTCCTTCGACCACTATGGCGCCCTCTCGCGCGTGAAGGAGCGCGAGCTCCAGGTCGGCAGCGCCCTCAGCGGCAAATCGCAGGCCGCCGACGCCGACGAGAAGGAGGACGTCAGCGACTTCGCCCTCTGGAAGGCCCACAAGCCCGACGATGGCGAAAACTCCTGGGACAGCCCGTGGGGCCGCGGCCGCCCCGGCTGGCACATCGAGTGCAGCGCGATGAGCAAGAAGCATCTCGGCGAAACGATCGACCTCCACAGCGGCGGCGTCGACCTGCTCTTCCCTCATCACGAAAACGAGATCGCCCAGAGCGAATGCTGCAACGGCCAGTTGTTTTCCAAGCACTGGTACCACAGCGAGCACCTCCTCGTGGACGGCAAGAAGATGTCCAAGAGCCTCGGCAATCTCTACACGCTCGACGAACTCGTCGCGAAGGGCTTTTCCCCGATGGCCCTCCGCTACGCTCTCCTGATGGGCCACCCGCGGAAGCAGCTCAGCTTCACGCTGGACTCCATGCACGCCGCCGAGAGCGCGCTCGCCACGCTCCGCGCACACCGGGCCTCGCTCTCGCCCGCGTCCGCCGCCCACGACGCCTTTGCGCCCGTGCTCGCTGCCCTGCAGGACGATCTCAACACGCCCGCCGCCCTCGGCGCGCTCTTCACGATCATCAACCGCAAGGAGGGCCAGGCCGACGTCGAGTCCTTCGACCGCGCGATGTTTGCCCTCGGCCTGAAGCTCGACGCCCCCGCCGCGCCCAAGGCCGACGTCCCCGCCGAGATCACCGCCCTCGCCCAAAAGCGCTGGGCCGCGAAACAGGCGAAGGACTTCGCCGCCGCCGACGCCCTCCGCAAGGAACTCACCGCCGCCGGCTGGTCGATGCTCGACAGCAAGACCGACTACAAACTGGAACCGTTGAAGAAGTAGCGAGTAGCGGGTAGTGAGTAGCGAGCATCCCAAATAGCCACTCACTCCCGCTTCACCTTCTGCTTCCATCGCCGCTCCTCATCTCCAAACCTCTCACCAGCGAGCGCTCGCCACCTACTCGCTACCCGCTACTCACTACTCGCTACTTTCATCGCCATGTCTCATGTAATGTCCCCCCTCGAAGAACTCCGTCACTCCGCCTCGCACATCCTCGCGACGGCCATCCTCCGCATCTTTCCCGATGCGAAGCTCGACATCGGCCCGCCGACGGACACCGGCTTCTACTACGACATCGACCTCGATCACAAACTCACC
>JAPLTR010000040.1 GCA_026398065.1 Verrucomicrobiota bacterium
CGTGCAGGACTACGAGCAGCACAACTTCACCCTCAACGCCGGCACCAACCCCCTCTCCTGGGGCGAAGACTACACCCACGGCCGCACCGGCTCCGGCACCATCACCGCCATCAACACCGCCCGCTACGTCCGCGTCCGCAATCACGTCTTCCGCGCCAACTACCGCCACATCGGCGCCCTCTGGGATATCAACGCCGGCCTCGGCTACAATTTCGGCGACCAGACCTACCGCGCCCTCTCCCACCGCCAGTTCGAGACCGCCGGCGGCCGCATTCAGGGCGCCACCGTCGATTTCGACGGCTACGACAAATACCTCCCCGGCAAGATCACCGTCCGCAACTCCGCCGGCCAGGTCGTCGACCCCTTCGACCTCAACAACTACAGCTTCTTCCTCAACGGCGCCAACGGCACCCGCGACAACGACAGCACCGCCCGCAACGCCCGCGTCGACACCACGCGCAAATTTTTCACCGACAACCTCAAGCTCTCCGTCAAGGCCGGCGCCTCCACCGCCGAGCAGTACCGCGCCCGCCGCAACAGCCAGTTCACCCCCGTCTACACCGGCCCCGACGGCATCGCCGCCAACGCCGACGACTCCTTCACGCGCACGCCCTTCAGCCTGCTCAACGCCGCGATGCTCAACTACCCCGGCCCCCGCGGGATGCAGCCCGCGCAGTTCCCCAGCGGTCGCCGCGCCTACCAGCTCTACGAGCAGTACCCGCAGTACTTCAACACGCAGACCAACCTCCGCACGGATATCCGTGCCGCCATCACCTCGCCCGACCAGATCACCGAGCGTATCGACTCCGCGTTCCTCATGGGCGACACCAGCTTCTTCAGCAACCGCCTCCGGGTCGTCGCCGGCGTCCGCTTCGAACGCACCACCGACGACGGCCGCGCCGTCCTCCAGGACAACAACGCCAAGTACCGTCACGACGCCGCCGGCAACCTCATCCTCGACGCCAACAAAAAGCCCACCCTCATCTACGCCGACACCGGCACCTCCGCCGCCGGCATTGCCAACGGCATCGCCGAGGACGCCCTCGTCTACACCAAGCTCGGCTCCCGCCAGGGGCAGGTCTACTCCGGCTATTATCCGAGCATCAATACCTCGTACAACATCACCGCCAACCTCATCGCCCGCGTCGGCCTCGCCCAGACCCTCGGCCGCCCCGACTTCGCCAACATCCTCGGCGTCACCACCGTCAACCAGGTGGACTTCAACCCCGACAGCAACGCCACCGGCTCCGCCCTCGGCACCATCACGACCAAAAACCCCGCGCTGAAACCGTGGCAGGGCAACAGCGGCGACGTCCGCCTCGAGTACTACTCGCCCGCCGGCGGCGTCCTCTCCGCCGGCTTCTTCCGGAAACAGATCAAGAATTTCTTCGCCACCCGCACCTTCCTCGCCACCCCGGAATTCCTCGCCGGCATCGGCCTCGGCGAGGAGTTCGTCGACTACCAGGTCAACGCCCCCGGCAACGTCAACGGCATCGCGCACATCAACGGCTGGGAGGTCGCGATCGACTCGCCCCTCTCCGCCTTCATCTCGCACCCCTTCGCCAAGGCCTTCCGCGTCTCCGCCAACACCACGATCGTCACCGTCAGCGGCCCCGCCGAGGCCGACTTCCGCGGCTTCACGCCGAAGAACATCAACTGGGGCTTCAACTACACCCGCAACCCCCTCACCCTCTTCGCCAAGTGGACCCTCGTCGGCAAGAAGCGCGTCGGCACCATCGCCGCCGGCAACATCGGCGCCGCGGGTTGGAACTACCAGCAGGAGCGCCTCCGCCTCGACCTCTCCGGCGACTATCGCCTCACCCGCCGCACGAGCTTCTATTTCACGATCCGCAACGTCTTCAACAACCGCGACCAAAACGAGTCCTACGCCCTCGGCACCCCCCGCTACGTGAAGTTCTCCGCCGAAGGCGAATACGGCGTAAACTTCCAGCTCGGCCTCAAGGGGAGTTTCTGAGCCGGTCGCCCGGCGCCCCTCGGTTGTCCGCCGCTCCGCCGCAGGCCGCGACTTCTGCGGTCGGGCGGCAACTCGCCGGCGGTCCAGGACGTCCGCCACGAACGATCCACGCTCGCAAATCAAGAGGCACAAAAAGCAAACGGCATCAACGATGCGAATCAGGCAG
>JAPLTR010000614.1 GCA_026398065.1 Verrucomicrobiota bacterium
CGTGGTGCTCGCGCGCGACGGCACGCTGCTGTTTGCCACCCGTCTCGCACATGACCTGATGGCCAAGTTCGCCGCCACGCCCGTCGCCCTCGCGCAAACCGATCGGTTTGCCTGCGCAGAGGGCGCGCTCACGGTCCGTCGCTTCACCGAACCGGGTCGCAACGACCTCGTGATGTTCGCCCTCGAGGAGGAGCACGCCCCGCCTGGCCCTTCCGCGTTTCTCCGGCTCGGGCTCACGCCGCGTCAGGCCGAGGTCGCCTACTGGGTCGCCCAGGGGAAGACCAACCCCGAGATCGCCCTCATCCTCGGCGCGAGCCCGCGCACGATCGACAAGCATATGGAGCGCATCCTCCCGCGCCTCGGCGTGGAGAACCGCGCCTCGCTCATCGTCGCCTCGGCCGAACTCCTCCGCGCGAAGTAGTGGGACCGCTTGTACGCAGACCCACGTACCGACAGCGACGCGCCTAGTCGCTATGATGGGGCAGCTCCGGCTCCCACATCATGTACCTCGCTTCCCTCCACTTCCTGCTCCGCCGTCCTCTGGCGCTGCTCGCCCTCCTGCTCGCCGCTGCGACCGCCACCCACGCGGTCACCAACGACGAGCTGCTGCCCGCCAACCTCGTCGGCAAAACGCTTACCTGCACCTACAGTGCCGGCACGCCCAACACCCTGGAGGCGACGAACAATTTCACGATCCAGTTCACTTCCGCGTCCACCTACGTCCGCACGTCTCCCCTGATTCAGACGGAAGGCGGCACTTACTCCGTCCTCGACTCCAGCATCGCCGCCGCCACCGGCAACCGCGCGACCACGATTCAGATCAACAACAACTGGCTTTCCCAGGGCAGCAGCACGGCAATTTTGCTGGTCCTCACCCAGCAGAACGGCTTCGGCGCCTATGCCGCGAGCGAGTTCTTCAATCCGCTCAAGAACACCGGCGGCCTCTTCACGCTCAGCGGCTCGACCTCTGGCGGTGGCGGCACTGTGACCACCGCGCCCGTCGTCACCAGCGCCACCACGGCCACCGCCACGGTCGGGACCCCCTTCACCTATCAGATCACCGCCACCCCGGCCGCGACGTCCTACACTAACGCCGGCGGCAACGCCCCGATTCAGATCAACCCCTCCACCGGCCTCGTCACCGGCACCTTCACCGCCGCCGGCACCTACACGTTTTCCTACACGGCCGTAAACTCCGTCGGCGGGACCAAACCCACCGTCGTCACCGTGACCGTCACGGGCGGCACCACGGGCGGCGGCACGGTCGCCAGCTACGCCGGCACCTACACCGGCTCGATCTTCGTCGCCAACAACGGCGCGGCCGAGACGACACTCAGCACGTTTTCCGGGACCGTCTCCACGACCGGCGCGCTAGTCGCCCAGGGCGGCGAAGTCACCGGCACGGTCAACGCCGCCGGTGTCGTCACCTTCGCCGCCAACGGCCTGGGGCTCAGCACCGGCACGATTGTGAACCGCCAGCTCAGCGCCCTCGGCGCCCCCACCACGTTGGGCACGACCACCCGCGTTTTCCGGATCTCCGCCACCGGCGGTACCACGGCCAGCCTCGCCACGGCCCCCGCCAACTTCGTCGGCTACCGCAACAAGGTCGGCTCCGTCTACCAGTTCACCGTCACCGGCAACGCCAGCGGCGCCGTTTGGGGCACCGATGTCTACACCGACGACTCGGCCGTCGCCACCGCCGCCGTCCACGCGGGCGTGCTCGCCGTCGGCGAAACCAAGACCGTCACGGTCACTATTCTCCCCGGCCAGTCCAGCTACGCCGCCTCGACTCGCAACAACATCAAGGCCTCCTCCTGGGGCGCCTGGTCCGGCAGCTACTCGTTCGCCGGCGCGGGTGTCGTCGCCGGCACCAGCGTCGCCGCGGCCCGCCCCACGATCGCCCCGGGCTACAGCTTTGGCGCGACCTCGTACGCCGCCGGTGGCCGCCTCGTGCTTCCGATCAGCGTCGTCGGTGGCGGCACCTATTCCTACCAGTGGTATTTCAACGGCGGCCTGATTTCCGGCGCCACCACCAACCCCTACATCGTCGACACGCTCACGACGGCCAACGCCGGTACCTACACCGTGGACGTCACCAACTCCCTCGGCACCTCCCGTCTCACCGCGGGCACGATCACCGTCGGCGCCAGCGGCTCGCCCACCCTCGCGCTCCAGCCGATCTCGAAGACCGTCGTCCCCGGCGCGACCTTCACCCTGGCCGCCAGCGCGACGGGCACCGGCCTCACTTACCAGTGGCTCCGCAACAACACCGCGCTCCCCGGCGAGACCGGCGCGATCCTCCTCCGCAACAACGCCAGCGCGAATGACTCCGGCAGCTACGCCGTCCGCGTGACCAACAGCTCCGGCACCGTCACCAGCAACGCCGCCACCATCACCCTCTCCGCCAACGCCTCGCGCCCCGCCAACATCTCCGTCCGCACGAATGTCGCCAGCGGCGCGCTCGTCACGCCCGGTTTCGTGATCCAGGGCAGCGGCTCGAAACGCGTCCTCATCCGCGCCGTCGGCCCCGGCCTCGCCGCCTTCGGCCTCGGGGGCACGATGGCCGACCCGAAGTTCACCGTCTTCCAAGGCTCCACCAAGGTGGCGGAAAACGACAACTGGACCGCCGCCAACGTCGGCGAGGCCTTCGCCGCCACCGGCGCCTTTGCCATCGCCGCCGGCTCGAAGGACGCCGCCCTCGTCACCGATCTCGCCGCCGGCAAGGACTACACCGTCCAGGTCACCAACGCCTCCGGCGCCGGCGGCATCGTTCTCATCGAGGTCTACGACGCCGACGCCCTCAAGGGCACCAGCACCAGCAAGCTCGTCAACGTCTCCGTCCGCGGTCAGACCGCCCCCGGTGACGATGTCCTCACCCTCGGCCTCGTGATCGGTGGCACCGGCCCGCGCACCCTCCTCGTCCGCGGCGTCGGCCCGAAGCTCGCGAGCTTCGGCGTCACCGGCACCGTCGCGGATCCCCGGCTGCAAATCATCGACAGCCAGGGCCGCGCGATCCTGGGCAACGACGACTGGGGCAGCGCCGATTTCGTGAGCGAACTCGCCCTCGCCACCAACTACGTCGGCGCCTTCGCCCTCGACGCCGGCAGCAAGGACGCCGCCACCCTGAGCCTTGTCGAGCCCGGCGCCTACACCATCCAGGTCAGCGGCACCGCCGCCTCCCCCACCGGCGAGGCCCTCGTCGAAGTGTACGAGGTGCCCTGAGCCCGGCGCCTCCGCGCGCCCGCCCCCTTTCGTCGCACGTCCTCAGCCAGCGGACGACGAAGACTGAAGCAATCGAGCCGCCCCGCCCTCAAAAGCGGGGCGGCTTTTTTTGCCCGCTGTACGCAGACCCACGTAACGACAGCCAAGGCGTTTGGCGTTATTCTCACGCCGATGACCACTTGCTTTCGTCTCCTCGCCTCCTTCGCCGCCGCTTTGCTCGGCGCGACCCTCACCGGGGCCCAGGTTCCCACCTGGGCCAAGGTCACTCCCGCCGACGTCACCGCCGCCGGCATCAACGTCCAGCTCACCGGCGCCGACTACGGCAACGGCACCTTCGTCCTGGCCACCTATTTCGGCGGCAGCAACGCCGTGCCCGCGATCACGCCCGCCGTCTTCACCAGCCCGGACGGCACCACATGGACGCGCCGCACCGTCCCCGGCAGCGGCCGCACCGGCGCCCCGCGCTTCTTGAACGGCAAGTTTCTCCTCGGCGTGACCCCCAACAGCAATTTCGGCGGCAACGGCGTGATCGTCTCGAGTGCCGACGGTATCACCTGGACCAGCTCCGCCAACCTCGGCGCCACCGTCAACGCCCCCGGCGAGTTTGCCTACGGCAATGGCGTCTACGCCGCCCCGCTGGCCTCCGGCGGCGTGCAGGTCACGACGAGCACCGACGGCGTCGTCTGGACCAACCGCGTGATCGTGGCCGGCGGCTCCTCCAGCCACATCACGTTCTTCAACGGGAAATTCTACGCCAGCTGCTACGGCACTCCCGCCGTCGCCGGTCTCTACACCAGCGCCGATGGCATCGCGTGGTCGAAGGTCGCCGGCGCCCCCGCCGGACCCGGCATCCTCGCCGCCACCAACTCGACGCTCCTCGTCACCTTCTTCAGCGGCAGCACCTCCGGCCAGTCCCTCAGCGCCGACGGCGTGACCTTCACGACCGCCTCGCCCGGCATCAATCTCCAGACCGAAACCGTCAAGGTCCTCAACGGCGCCTTCGTCGTCACGGCCTCTCCCAGCCCCACGAGCTTTGACCTCACCCTGGCCCGCGCCTCCTTCGACGGCCGCACCTGGGCCAGCATCGGTTCCACCGCCAACCAGTTCTACGCCACCGAGGTCGCCTTCGGCAACGGCCGCTACGTGTTCGTCGGCGAATTCGACGTCTACTCCGGCACCACGACGGTCACGGCCGGCGGCACCGCGGGTGGCGGCGGCTCGACCGGTGGTGGTTCGACCGGTGGCGGCTCCACGGGCGGCGGTTCCACCGGCGGTGGCTCCACGGGCGGTGGTTCAACCGGTGGCGGGACTGCCCTCACGGCCGGCTATCTGAGCAATCTCTCCATCCGCTCCAGCGCCGGCTCCGGGCCCCAGACCCTCATCGTCGGCGTCACCATCGGCGGCGCCAACACCACCGGCTCCAAGAACGTCCTCATCCGCGGCGTCGGCCCCACCCTCGGTGGCTTCGGCGTCCCCGGCGTGCTGGCCGACCCGAAACTCGACGTCTACTCGGGCCAGACCGTCATCGCGACCAACGACAACTGGGACGCCACCGCCACCCCGCTCACCACGCAGACCTCCGTCGGCGCGTTTGCCCTCACAACCGGATCCAAGGACGCCGCCCTCGTCGGCGCCGCCGTCCCCGCCGGCAGCTATTCGGTCCAGATCACCGGCGTCAACGGCACCACCGGCATCGCCCTCGCCGAGGTCTACGATCTCACCCCCACCGCTAGCGTCACCACCACGACGCCGCGGATGACCAACATCTCCGCCCGCACCCAGGTCGGCACCGGCGGCGACATCCTCATCACCGGCTTCAACCTTTCCGGCACCGGCCAGCGCCGCCTGTTGATCCGCGCCGTCGGGCCCACCCTCAACGCCCTCGGCGTCACCGGCACGCTCGCCGACCCGAAACTCGAGGTCTTCTCCGGACAGACGGTCGTCGCCTCCAACGACAATTGGGACGCCACCGCGACCCCCGCCGCGACCCAGACCGCCGCCGGCGCCTTCCCCCTCACCGCCGGCTCCAAGGACGCCGTCCTCATCGTCAACCTCTCGCCCGGCAGCTACACCGCGCAGGTGAGCGGGGTCGGGGCCACCACGGGCGTCGCCCTCGTCGAGATCTACGAGCTGCCGTAAACCCTGCTTCGTCTCCTTCGCCCCGCGGCCCGCCGACCGCGGGGCTTTTTATGGACCCGCCGCGGCGGTGCGGGGCGAAAGGGCCGGCCTCCCCACCGTTGACGCCGTCCGCCCGCCGGTTTCTGCTTCGGCCATGTTCACCATCATCGGAGGCGACGGCAAGGAGTACGGTCCCGTGGCTGCCAACCAGATTCGCGAATGGATTGCCGCCGGTCGGGCCAGCCTCGACACCAAGGCCAAGGCCGTCGGCACCGAGGAGTGGCGCCTCCTCGCCCAGCTGCTGGACAATGTCATTGGCATCGCCTGCGCCCTTCCCGGTCTGATCATGATCGCGCTCGCCGTGGCGCGCGCCGGGATCACCGTCGGCGGGGATTGGACCAAGCTCGCCACTGCCGCCGGGTTCGCGGCGGGTTTCATCGTCGCCTGCTTCGCGCTCTTCGTGCTGGCCGTCGTGCAGCTCTGGATGCTCGTCACGCGCGGCCAGACCATCGGCAAGCGCGTGCTCGGCATCCGCATCGTGAGCTTCGAGGACGAGACCAACCCCGGTTTCGTGAAAGTCTTCCTGCTGCGCGGCCTGGTGCCCGCCATCATCGGCGCCGTCCCCTACCTCGGGATGTTTTTCACCCTCACGGACATTTGCTTCATCTTCCGCGACGACCGCCGCTGTATCCACGATATCATTGCGGGCACGAAGGTCATCAAGGGCTGAGCGGCACCGCGCTCACTTCGCCGCCTTTTTGGAGAGTAGTGCATCGAGCGACAGCCGGCCCGGCCCGAAGGCGAAGACGAGCAGGCTCGCGAGCAGGAAAAGAAACGGCGCCGCGCCGGTGAACTTGTCGGGATCGGAGAAAACCGCGCCCAGCGCCTCCCGGTCCGCCGTCGCGTAGGCGACGACCATCGTGAACATCAGCGGCACGCTCACCAGCCGCGAGCCGAGGCCGACCAGCAGCAGCAGCCCGCCCACGCACTCGGTCGAACCCGCCATGATGGCATTGAGCTTCGGCAGCGGCAGATTGAGCTCGGTGAAGAACGCCGTGGTCTTCTCCAGGTTCAGGAGCTTGCCCTTCCCTGTCAGAAAAAAGGACCAGCCCCACCAGCCGCGGATCGCGAGCAGCACCACCGGCTGCAGCCAGGCGCCCGCCGTCGTGAGCAGGCCGTCGAGTTTGTTGTATCCAGAAGATAAGTTCATGCGCGTGAGAGCGCGCACCCGCGGCTTTATTTCCCGGCCGGTAAAAAATAACGGCGGACTATCGCCGGCAGAACCAACCGAGCTCCATCCACGTCGCGAACCACT
>JAPLTR010000198.1 GCA_026398065.1 Verrucomicrobiota bacterium
GAGGTCGCGGAGCTGGATGGCTTCGTCGCCGCGCCGAGCGCGGCTTCTCGCCATGACAGAGTTTGAAAACAGCGCCTGGACCGATGGCAGGTTAACTTGATTTACCTTGATTTGCCTTGATGCCCCGGCGGGGTCAGGCCGCCTGCAAGGCCTGGGGCGGGTGCCAGGCGGTCCGGGCCGCTTCCTCCAGCACCGCCGCGGCCTGCTCGTCCGAGGTGCCCGGCTCCAGTTTCATGGCGGCGACCATGAGGGCGGCCACCACCTCTTCGGCCGGACGCACGGGCGGGCGGGCGGGCGCCGGCTGACCGTGCCCGGCCTCCGCTTCGCCCCCGGCGCGAGGGTCCTCCGGCTCGGCCGGCCACCGCGCTTCGTCGGCCGCCGCCGCCGTCTCCGGCGTCTCCCGGTCCTGCCCGGGGTCCTCCGCCTGCACGCGCTCCGCGTCGCGCTGCACGCGTTCCTCGTCGAGCTGGGCACGCCGCTGCCGGTCGAGGGCGCGCACGACCGCCAGCACGGCCCGCAGCCGGGCCGGCCCCTCCTCCATTCCGCGGGTGGCGCGCAGCTCCACCGTCAGCGCCAGCGTGGTCGCGTGCGCCAGATAGGCGGCCAGCTCCCCGCCGATCGCCTCGTGCATAGCCGCCCTGCCGCCAGTCCGAGAGATTCTGGACGTTGATGGGCCGGCCGTCGAAGTGCGCGGCGAGCACGGCCTGGACGGCCGGCTCCGCATTGAGCCAGGCGACGAGCGCCGGCCCCGGCTCCCCTTCGTGCAGCCGGCCATTGAGGGTTTCGCGCAGGGCGCGCGGCAAACGGGAGATTTTTCCAGGTCGGGACATGGGTGTAGGTAGTTGATTGTTGAATACGCGCTAACGGTGAAGAAAACGGTCTCGATTCCCGGATCAGCCCCCGCCGGCGACGCCGGGGACGAGCCCAAAAACCCGGCTTTTGCCGACCGGAGGATCCAGAACAGAGATAGTGTTCACATGAACACATTACACCCGATCACCTGGGAATCAAGCTTTTCATGATTTCATAGTCATCCCAAATTCCGCCGGTGAAACGCGGAGATCGCGGAGGACGCGGAGCAGGCAGCGAGAGAGAATCTGTCGCGCAAAAAGACTCACCTGCCAGGTGCGGAGGCCCGACGCGAAAAAAATGGCTTTTCTCCTCTGCGTTCTCCGCGCCCTCGGCGTTTCAATGGCGTTTTCTAGGCTACATGACCGGTGTCAGCTTCGACGAATTCTGGCACAATTCTGGCACAACAGCGAAAAGCGCGATGCCGTGGCGATGCGCATGTCCGTGCTGGGCAAATCCGCCCACAAGATCGACCAGGCCACCGAACGGGCGTTGCCGGGCATCCCCTTCAAAAGCATCCGCAGAATGAGAAATCTGATCGCCCATGACTACTGGGCGGTGGATTTCAAAGTCGTCTGGGCGGTCACCCAACAGGAAATTGCCCCGCTGATCCCCGCGCTGGAATCTCACTTCAAAAATCGCCCCGCTGAACAATCGACCGGCTAAAAGCATCGCTTCTCTCAAGCACTAGCCCGTGACCACCCTGGGAGAGTGCATAGTACAGTTTCGCCCCCTTTTTCGTTTTCGGCCCTCGCCAGCGAACGCTTGCCGGCGTTCCCATTTTTGAAGTCCACTCCGACAGCCGATCAGATTTGACGGCGTTCATACGAGCGAACTGAGTTGTCACAACCCCAATGCATCCCCGCCCTATCCCTCACATACACTGGGCATTCTTTACGGCCTTGGAGTCTGACGTCGAAACGCTCCTGCGTTACGTGGAACCCGACGCAGAGAATTACGAAACCTATTCGCTCGAGATCTGCCGCGTACTTTTTGCCGCCTGCGCTGAGCCGGGCTCATGCAGTTGACGAGGTAGTCGCCAAAGAGCGCACCGTTTGGCGTCGTTTAAGGTGTGCAACTTAAAACGAAGTTAACGCCTCAGCCGGAGGCGAACCAAACGGTGCGGTTAGATTTGGGCACCAAAGA
>JAPLTR010000380.1 GCA_026398065.1 Verrucomicrobiota bacterium
CCATCCCCCAGCCCGCCGCCACGTTGGTGAGGATGCGCCGGTTGGTGGCGTTATCGTCGACGATCAGCATCCGGCGTCCGCTGAGATTCGTCTGCCCCGGCGTCAGCCACGGACGCGGTTTGGCCGCACACGGATCGGCCACAATGGTGAAGTGAAACGTCGAGCCCACCCCCACGGCGCTCTCCACCCACATCATGCCGCCCATCAACTCGGCGAGGCGTTTGCTGATCACGAGGCCGAGTCCGGTACCGCCAAACTTGCGTGTCGTCGAGGCGTCGACCTGCGAGAAGGATTGGAACAGCCGGGCCATGCCCTCCGGCGGAATCCCGATGCCCGTGTCCCGCACCGCACACAGCAGCGCCACCCTTCCGTCGCCACGCGGCTCCGCGCCCACCGAGAGCATGACCTCCCCGGTTTCCGTGAACTTCACCGCATTGCCCAGGAGATTGACGAGCACCTGGCGGAGACGCGTCGGGTCGCCACGCACGCTCCCGGGCACACCGTCGGCGACTTCGTACAACAGATCGAGCCCCTTCTCGGCTACGCGGGGAGCGAGCAGGTCGAGGGCTCCTTCGACACACTCCCGCACCGAGAATTCCGCCTGCTCCAACTCCAGCCTGCCCGACTCGATCTTGGAGAAATCGAGGATGTCGTTGATGATGGTGAGCAGCGAGTCTCCGCTGTTGCGCACGGTCTCGACGTAGTCGCGTTGCTCATGCGTCAGTTTCGAATCGAGGAGCAGCGAGGTCATGCCGATCACGCCGTTCATCGGCGTGCGGATTTCATGGCTCATCATCGCGAGGAACTGGCTCTTCGCAAGATTCGCCGCCTCCGCGGCGTCCTTCGCCTTCTGCAGCTCGGCCGCCTGCCGTTTGAGTTCGGTGATATCGACGAGGGCGTTGAGTTCGGTCCGGGCGCCGTCGTCGCCCTTCAATATTCGCCGGATCAGCCGCACCCACACGGTCTCGCCGTCGCGGTGCACATAGCGCTTGTCCATCGTGAACGAGTCGATCTCGCCTCTCATCAACCGCGCGACCAGCTCCTCCTGCCGCAGCCGGTCCGCGGGATGAGTCTGCCGCTGGTAGATGCCCGGGATCAGCGCATTCTCCTGAGTCACGCCGGTCAGCCGGGCATGCTCTCCGTTGATGATTCGGGTTTCATCCCGACCGCTCACCGCCCAGGATAGCCCCACAGGCACCGACTCAAAGATAAACCGGAACTGCGCTTCCTTGACCGCCAGCTCGGCCTGGATGCGCTTCAAATTCGTGATATCCACCACCGTGGAGAGGAACTCCTCGCTTCCGTCCGGATACGACCGGCGCTGGCTGGTGAACACGACCCAGACCACCGAACCATCCGGACGTACATACCGTTTTTCCATCGCAACCGATCCGCGGGCCCCCTCCGCCCCCAGACCGGACAGCTGGCGCTGGCGCTCCAAGTCCTCCGGATGGGTCACGCGGGCAAAAGCGTCGGGCTCGTTGACCTGCTCCCGCGTCAGCCCGCAGAGAATCAGGTGCGCGTCGTTGATCAGCCGCACCTGCCGCCCATCGGGCTCGACGCGTCGCCACGATACGCCAAAGGGCGAGGCCTCGAAAATGAACCGGAACTGGGCCTCGGTCCGCGCCGTTCGCTCCTGCGCCTCGTGCAGGCCCGTGATGTCCACCACCGTGGACAGCTCCTCGAAACTCCCGTCCGGGTAGGTCTTGCGCTGCTGGGTCAGCACCACCCAGACCACCTTGCCATCTCGGTGCCGGTAACGCTTTTCAATGGAAAAGTGGTCGAGTTCACCGCGGGCGAGCCGCGCATAGAGCCGTTGCTGTTCTTCGTATTCCTCCGGGAAGCTGACCTCCTTAAAGATGCCCGGCGTGTTGATCTCGTCCCTGGTCAGACCGGTGACGCGCAGGTGCGCGTCATTGACGCGACGCACCGTCGCACCATCCGCCCGCGTCTGCCGCCAGTAGATGCCGATGGGCGCCGCCTCGAAGATAAAGCGGAATTGGGCCTCCGCGCGCGCCAGCTCATCCTGAATGCGTTTGCGGGCGGTGATGTCGAGCTGCAGCGCCATGAATCCGCTGAGGACGCCGGCCTCGTTCCGTAGCGGCTGGACGTCGAGTTCACACCAACTCGACGTTCCGTCCCGGGCATAGTTCTGCAGTTCGCCGTTGAAGGGCTTCCCCTCTGCGGCCGCGGTCTGGATCGCGGCAATTGTCGCCGGATTCGTCTCCGGCCCCCGGAGCACGTCTTCGGGCCGGCGCCCCTTTACCTCGGCCAGCGAATGGCCGAACGTCCGCGTGAAGCTGTCGTTCGCCCATTCAATCCGCGACTCGGCATCCATCAGGATCACGACATTGGGTGTGCGGCTGGCGACGAGAGCCAGTCGCTGGGCCTCGGCCTGTGCCTGCCGCATTTCCGCGGTCATTCGCGCAGCGAGATCCAATGCGCGCACCCGCGAGTGCACCAGCGCCCAGGTGAATCCTGCCCCCAAAAAACTCAGGGCTACGCTGCTGCCGAGCAGCACCCAGACCAGCCAGTCGTTCCCCCGCTCACTAAACGCCCGTCCGGTTTGCATTCGCAACGTCCAGACCTGCCCGTGCACGGGCAGGTCTGGACGTT
>JAPLTR010000601.1 GCA_026398065.1 Verrucomicrobiota bacterium
GGGGGGCAGCGGCACCGAGCGGGCCATGTACTGGGCCTTCGTCGTCGGGTAGACGAGCGTGCCGACGTTGCCGAGCAGTGCGACCTTGCCTTCGTCGTAGAGCGACTTGAGGCCCGACATGGCCGGATGCAGTCCGAAACGACGGCCGTCGGCGGTCGTGCCGCCGAGGGGAAGCAGATCCGCCTGCGGAATGGCCAGCGCTCCGCGCCCGGCCGTGTATTGCGCGTACGTCGGGTTGTCGATCGGCACGATGACATTGTTGGCGTCGTTGCCGCCGGCGAGGAAGAGGCACACGAGGGCCTTGTAGTCGGCGGGGAGCGCGGCGGCGGCGGCGGTGGCGACCACCGGGCCGTTGCCGGGGCTCGCGGCCGCGCCGATTAGACGGAGCTGCGAGAGGGCGGACAGCAGACCGGTGGTGCCGACGGCGGCGCAGCATTGGCCGAGGAAAAGGCGGCGGGTGGGATTCATGGCTGAGAAGAAAATTAAGGTTGGATGGCGCCGTCCGGGGAGTTGACGACGAGGTAGATGGCGGCGCGGACGCGTTCGAGATCGTCGGCCGGAGTGATGGCGGGAAGGGCGTTGAGCGCGGTGACGACGCGGGCGACGGATGTGGGCGGCAGCGTGCCGGCGCAGAAGAGGAGGTTGAGCTGATCGACCAAGGCCGACGGAGTGCGGGCCAGCGGGAGCAGGCTGTCGGGGCGGAGGTAGATCACCTGGCGGTTGTCCGCGGAGGAGACGGGGGGCTTCTGACTGTAGATGTAGAGGTGGAAGAAATTCGGCATCGTGATGCCGCTGGTGTCGGTGAGGATCTGGAACTCGGGGCTCTGGAGCCCGGCGCCGGCGAGTCCGCCGGGGCGGGCGTAGTCGGGCAGGTAGAAATTGAACACGGTCGGGGCGCGCAGGGGGGCCTGCACGAGGCTGGGATAGGCGTCGATGTTGTAGCGGCCGGAGTCGGAGGTGGCGCCAGACGCACGGAGGAAGGCGGTCGCGCGCAGGAGCGGCTCCTTGAGCTTGCCGTGCCCGACGTCGGCGAGCAGCGCGGGCGAGCGGGCCTCGTAGTCGAGGAGGATGGCGCGGACGACGGCGCCGAGATCGCCGCGCACGCCGGCGCCGTTGTCGGCAAAGACGCGGGCGACGCGATAGACGTAGCCGGGGCTCGGATTGCTCGTGACGAGACGTTGGATGAGCTGGCGGGAGAAGAACGGCCCGGTGTTCGGGTGGTTGAAGAGGGCGTCGAGGGTGTCCTTCAGGTCCAACGCGCCGCCCTGGGCGGCCGGGAGGACGCGCCCGCCGACGATGGTCTTGGCGGTGTTGTCGTGTTGCTCCGGATACAGCATCATCGGGATGAGCCAGTCGCCGGGGCGGTTGCCGCCGGTGGTGCGGAAATTCCTCGCGCCGTCGGTGGAGAAGAAGCCCCAGCCGGTGAACACCTTCGCGGTTTCGACGATGGTGTCCTGAGTGTAGGTCGGAATGGGCTGGCCGAAGGCGTCGAGGCGCAGTGTGCCGTCGGGGTTGAGCTCGTTGAGCCCGATGGTGAAGAGCTGCATGATCTCGCGGGCGTAGTTTTCGTTGGCGGAGCTGAGCTGCCCGCCGGCCGGGTCGAAGGTGGCGCGGCCGTTGCGGATCATGCTCAGGTAGACGCCCATGATCGGGTGGAGCGTGACCTGCTCGAGGAGCGGGCGGAAATTGCCAAAGGCATTCGCGACGAGGGTGTCGTAGTAGCTGGCCGCGCCCTCCTGCCAGGTGTTGATGGTCGGGTCCTGGTCGGAGACCACAAAGATCTCGCTCAGGGCGAAGGCGACCCGCTGCCGGAGCTGATCGGGGGCGGTGAGAGACACCTTCCACCAGGCGGCCTGGCGGTGCGTGCCGCCCGGATACGGATAAACGCCGTCGACCGGCGGACCCTGGCCCTCGTGGTTGTTGGCCGCGAAGTCGTCCATGGTGTAGGCGCGGTGCGGCGTCGCCGGGAGCGCGATCTGTTCGGTGATCCAGGCCGCGTAGCCCTTCTTGGCGAGGTCGGTGAGGTCGATGGCGGCGGGGCCGAAGGTCGCCTGCATGAGGAAGCGCGAGGCGGCCTCGGGGGTGGGGAGGCCGAGGTCCGCGGCGGGCGCGGCGGCGGGCGGAAGGAAGACGATGGAGCCGTTGTTGCGGACAAAGTTGCCGGTGAGCTCGCCGGTGGGCTGCTTCACGGTGTCGATGGAGACGGTGATGCGGCCGGCCTTGAGCGCGGCGACGAGGTCGGCGGCGCTGTAGCGGCCGACGGGCGCAAACGTCCATGCGCGCTGGCTGAACTGTCCCGGTGGCAGGCCGAGGATGAAGCTGCCGTCGAGTACGAGATGGGCGACGACTTCGGCGGAGCCGAGATTGGAGAAGGAGACGTTGATCAACGCGGAGCTTTCGTCGGCGCTCAGCTGGAGCGTGGCGGTCCCGGAGGCGGTGGAGGTGGCGGCCGAGGCGGCGGGCCGGAGGCTCGCGACGTAGAAGGTGCCGCTGCCGGCGGGGAGGGTGACGGTGGCCGGGGTGAGATCGTAAACCTCCACGAGGGCGACGCCGGCGGCGCCTGCGGCATTGCCCACCTGGATCGAATAGTTGCCCGGGGAAAGATCGACCAGGAGCGCGGCGTCGCGACTGCCGGAGGGAAAGGGGAAGGCGCCGGACTGGGAGAAGGCAGCGACCAACTGGCCGGCCGCATTGGCGGTGTCCCAGTTGTCGTTGGCCGCGAGGGTGAGCCCGCGGCTGTCGAGCACCGTGAGCGTGGGATCGGCGGTCGTGCCGGGGACGCCAAACCCGCCGAGGGCCGGGCCGGCGGCGCGCACCAGCAGATGGCGCGGGCCACCGCCGGGCGCGATGACCAGGCCGGCGAGCAACGTGCCGCTGCCCGAGCCGACGAGGGCCCGCGTCGAGAGGTTGATGAGGCGGGCCGCGCCGGTGACATCGTAGACCTCGAGAAGGGCGATACCCGTGGAGCCGGCGGCCCCGCTCACCTGCGCCGTGTATGCGCCCGGCGCCAGCGTGACGACAAGCGCGGCATCGCGACTCCCGGGAGTGAGGGCGAACGCGCCGACGGCGGCCATGGCCGCGGCGTCGGCGGCGAGCCAGTTGTCATTCGTTGCAAGCAGGGCGCCGGAAGCGTCGTAGAGGCCGAGCACGGGATCGGTGAGCGTGCCGGTGACCGCGAAGGCCGTGAGGGCTGGGCCGATGGCACGGATCAAGATTTTTTTCGGTGCACCGGCGCTGACGACGAAGCCGGAGACGAGGAGGTTGGCGCCGGTGCCGACCTCGGTGCGCGTGGAGAGATTGCCGAGGCGCTCGCCGAACTCGGCCGCTCGCGCGGCATGAGTTGAGAAGATCGCGAGCACGACGACGGTCACGGCGAAGCAGACGGAGCGGGAAGAGAAGCACATGGGAGGTCAGCGGACGCGCGCCCACAGCGCGCGATAGGCGGCGAGGGCGGCGGGAAGGGTGGGCGTGGGGGCGTTCAACTCGGTTGCGAGCCGGCGGCGAAGCGTTGGGTCGTTGACGGCGGCCGGTTCCCAGAGGAGCAGGGCAAGGGCGCGATAGATCCGTTGGCGCGGGTGACGCCAGGGGCTCGGGCGGAGGCGCAGGCGCAGGCGATTCGCGCGGAGGTTCAGCGCAAAGTTCCGGAGCCGCGGGGCCTCGGGGCACAGGTCGATGGTGGAGAGGGCGTAGGCGCGGGCGGACGGGAAATCCGGCCCGAGGCGGCCCGGGAGAGACCGCCGGTGGTCGGATGGAGTTTGAACGCCACGCCCGTGACGTGATGGCGCAGCACCGCCTCGAGCCAGGGCGACGACTCGCCGGCCGCGAGCTGTTCCAGGCGGCGATGGCGCTCCCGGCAGCTCCAATCGTAGCGGCCGGAGGCGGTCAGCACGGCGTCGCCACAGGCGAGCTGGACTTTCGCGAGGTTGCGCCGGACGAAGTCGGCCGCGGCCAAGGTGAACGGCTCGCGGGCGAGTTCGCCGCGGGCGAGGAGCAGGCCCGAGCCGCGGTTCATCAGCAGGCGGGTCGCCTCCTCGGCCGGAATGTTCGCCGCCGAGCGATGGGCCGCACAGGCGGCGAGGGCGCCCGAGGAATCGCTCCAGAGGCGGTGACCGACGAGCAGGTCGTAGGAAAACATGCTGACCGGCTGGGTGGCGAGCTCCGCGAGCGAGATGATCTTGAACTCGATCTCGGCGTCGGCGAGGTGCGTCAGGATTTCGCCGAGCACGTCGAGGCGGCGGTGGTAGCGGGCCTCGTTGAGGTGTCGGTTCCCCCGGAGCGCGATGCAGAACTCAAGGTCGTTGTAGGGGCGGTCGCCGGCCGGGCCGCGCAGCACGCCGCCTTCTCCGCGACCGTAGCCGCCGCCGAGCAGCACGGCTTCGAGCATCCTCGGCGGGATGAGTCCGCGAATGCCGCTAACGACCCGGGCGCAGGTCTCGGCGAGGTGGCGTTCGAGGGCGTCGTCGCCATCGAGCGTGAAGCGTGCTGGGGCGACCGCCGTGGAGCGGGGATCCGCGAGGTCGGTCGCGATCATAGCACGTGGTCGGTCCGGTGCATCTGCCAGCCCGCCTGAAAGCCGTGGAGGCGGCCGAGGCGCTGTTGCCAGCGCAGGCCGAGGGTCGACGGCCATTGTCCGAGCCGGCCGGTGCGCTGGCAGAAGCGCAGGTCGCCCCAGACCTCGCGCAGCCAGCCGAGAAGGACGGTGCGGGTGAAGCGGATGTCCTGAGCCGCTCCCGCCCACCCGGCGGCCTGCGCCCAGGCTTCGCCGAAACTGCGTTTGTAGGCCTGCCGGGGCGTGTAGTTGTGCGAGTGCATCACCACAGACTCCGGGCAGTAGGCGATGCGATGGCCGGCGGCGCGGCAGCGGCGCGTATATTCGTCGTCCTCCGAATAGAGCATCGTCTCGCGAAACCCGTCCCGGGCCCAGACGTCGCGGCGCAGGCCGCTGCTGACCATGCTGAAGAAGTGGTCCCACCGGGCGGACTCCCGGTCGGCGCCGTAGCACCGCTCGTAGTCGTGGGCAAAGGCCGCCGTGCAATCGGGACGCGGGATCTGTCGCCCGAAGACCGCCGCAACCCCGGGGTCAGCGAGGGCCGTGACGAGGGGGCCGAGCCAGTCCGGGCCCTGCGGCGTGGCGTCGGCGTTGAGAAAGATCACGCGTTCATGCCGGGACAGGGCCATGCCCTGGTTGAGCACCCGGCCGGAGCGGTACTCGTGCGGGAGCATCTGCACAAAATGTTTCGGGTGCGTCGCGCGGATCAGCTCGACCGATCCGTCGGAGGAGCCGGAGTCGAAGGCGATGAGCTCCCAGTGGCGGTAGTTTTGGGCGGCGAGCGCCGGCAGGGTGTCGCGCAGCGCCCATGCCTCGTTGAACGAGCGCAGAACGATGCTGACGGTCGGTTCGGCCATAGGGGCCAGTGTCGCACGAGCGCGAGGGACCGGTAATGGGGTGATGACCCACTGCCGGAGCGGTGAGCAATCGGGCAGAGTGACCGCCCCTATCCGCGCCGCATGAAACTATTCCGACCGAACGAGCCACTGACCGTACTTTCGATCGGCATCATGGCATGGAACGAAGAGGCGTCGATCGGGCCGATGCTGGACTCGCTGTTCGAGCAGACGATCTTTGCCCGGCTCGCGGCCAGCGGCGAACGCTGCGAGGTCATCTGTCTGGCGAACGGCTGCACGGACCACACCGTCGCGGTCGCCTCGGAGATTCTTGAGCGGGTGAGCCGCGATCATCCGGCGCGCCTGGGTTTCACGGCGCGCGTCGAG
>JAPLTR010000952.1 GCA_026398065.1 Verrucomicrobiota bacterium
CCGCCCGCCACCCAACCCGCGCCGAACCGACTTGGCGCAGGTCTCATGACGAGCGAACGCCCCCTCTTTAGCACACTCTCGCTCAACAAGGGCGTCTGTCTTGCAGACGCCTTGGTCGAATACCCCCAAACGGCGTCCGCAAGACGGACGCCCTACAAAGACCTCCGCGCTTTGCATCCTCTGCGATCGGCGATCCCGATCGGGCGGCTTGAACGAACATCGCCTGCGAGCAGGCTCACGCCCGCCGATCCATGCCTTGATGGATCGCAATGGAACCGCCCGGCGTCCCTCGCATCGCGGCGGGAGGTGGACGGCGGCTCCTGTCAAAGAACCGGCTAAAACGAAATTAGGGGGACCGTGCCTTACCTTGATTGGGTTTACCTTGAAATGCCTTGATTTGCCTTGATGGCCCGCGGGTCAGGCCGCCTGCAATGCCGGGAGCTTCGGTCCGTACCGGCCGACCACCGAGACCGGCTGGTGCGGCGTGCCGGTAGCGAGCTTGAGGGCGGCGGACCAGATCGCCGAGACCTTCGGGTCATCGTCCGCCGTCACCGGCTCCGGGCCGGGCGGGGGCGGCGTGCGCCGGGCCGGCGCCGCCGGCGGCGGAACCTCCTCGCTCGGTTCCGCCGCCCGAACCGGACGCGATTCCCCAGCAGGTTCCCGCTGCCCCCGGTCCACCGCGCGTGGCTCGCGCCGCAGCCGGAGCAGGGTGCCGATGACCGCCAGCACGGCCCGCCGCCGCTCCGGCCCCTCTTCCATTCCCCACGTCGCGTTCAACTCCCGGGTGAGCACCAGCATCGACGACCGGGTGAGGTGGTCGGCCAGCACGTCCGCGTCGATCGCCTCGTCCAGATCCGCCTTCGCCTCGTGCAGGCACGCCGCCAGTTCCAGGATCCGCTGCTCCCGGCACCATTCGGCATGGCCGCCCTGCCGCCAGTCGGAGAGGTTCTGAGCGTTGATGGGACTGCCGTCGAAGTGCGCGGTGAGGACGGCCTGGACGGACGGCTCGGCATTGAGCCAGGCGAGCAGCTCGGGCCCCGGAGAGTCCTCGTGGAGCCGGACGTTGAGGGTGTCGCGCACGGCGCGCGGGAGACGGGCGATTTTTCCTAGGCGGGACATGGGAGGTGTGTAGTTGAGTGTTGAATACCGAGGTGAGATGGCGCCGGAAGGCGCGGTACCGGCGACCTCGGAGGGGCACCGGACTGCCGCATAGTTTACCCGATTCCCCGGATTTTGTCGGGCGCTCCATTCCTTCAGTTCACTCCATTCCACTAAATTGAGTGAAAATGTGTCATATTCGCCGGTTTCAGCCGTCTGGCGTCATCCGCCCCCCTCACGCAGACCGCGGGTAGGGACGGCTCTCCGAGCCGTCCGCCTCAGGGTATCCGTCCCTTTCATGGCGCACGCGGGCCCCGAACGGACGCCTCGGAGAGGCGTCCCTACCTTGGGCGACGGAAGTCACGCGCCGAGATCGGCGGGCGGGCGGCTCCTCCGGCGAAAAATTAGCGTCGATTAGCGGAGCGCGGCGGTTTCAGATTGGACCAATGAGTTCTCTCGACGGCCGGATTCTTGTCACGGGTGGCGCCGGTTTCATCGGCAGCGCGCTCGTGTGGGCGCTCAATCAGCGCGGGCACAGCAACATCGTCATCACCGACTTCCTCGGCAGCGACGAGAAGTGGAAGAACCTCGTGCCGCTGAAATTCGCCGACTACGTCGAGGCGGGGGCGTTTCGCGAAAAGCTGGCGGCGAACCCGTCCGCCTTCGGCCGGTTTTCCGCGGTGTTTCACCTCGGCGCCTGCTCGGCCACCACGGAGAAGAACGCGTCCTACCTGGCCGACAACAATTACAACGTGACCAAGGAGCTGGCCGAATGGTCGCTCGGGCACGGGGCGCGTTTCATCTACGCCTCGTCGGCCGCGACCTACGGCGACGGCGCGCAGGGCATGGACGATGTGAGCGGGGACCTGCACCGGCTGCGGCCCCTCAACATGTACGGCTACTCGAAACACCTTTTCGACCTGCATGCGCAGCGTGAGGGCTGGCTGCCCCGCATCGTGGGCGTGAAGTATTTCAACGTCTACGGGCCGAACGAGGACCACAAGGGCGACATGCGCTCGCTCGTGAACAAGGCCTACCAGCAGATCCTCGCGACCGGCCGGGTCAGCCTCTTCAAGAGCCACAAGCCCGAGTTCAAGGACGGCGAGCAGATGCGCGACTTCCTCTACGTGAAGGATGCGATCGAGATGACGCTCCACTTCGCCGAGAGCGCCACGACCGCCGGCGGCCTCTACAATCTCGGTAGTGGCGAAGCGAATACCTGGCTGACCCTGACCCGCGCGATCTTCGCCGCCCTGGGACGCGAACCGGCCATCGATTTCATCGACATGCCCGAGGTCCTCCGGGGCAAGTACCAGTATTTCACCCAGGCGGACATCGCGAAGCTCCGCGCCACGGGTTTCACGCGGAAGATCACCCCCCTGGCCGAGGCGGTGAGGGACTACGTCCAAGGGTATATGGTGCCGGGGAAGAAGCTCGGGGAGTGAGCGGGGCTGGGTGGCGTCGGACGTCCGGCCAGAGCGGTATGAATTGAACGGTAGCCGGTGGTGCCGCCGTTCAGAAGGGCCGCCCGCCACGTAGGCCGCCCGCTCGCGGGCGCTTTGAGCGAAGGCGGACGCACTGGCCGATGGAGGCAGTGGGGTGGGCGGATGAAGCGCCGGCGAGCAGGTGGCCTACGCTCCGGTCCACGGCTCCAGTTTTAACTAACAGGATCGAGGGGGACACTGATCTTCGGCCCTCCCCTGAGCCGGGATCATGCAATTGAGGGCCAGATAAGTTGGTGAGGACCAGCTCTGGCGGAGAGGGCGGCAACTGCATCGCAGTCGTCGTCGGCACTCAATTGGCGGAGGAGAACGCGCCACCAATGGCGGCGTTGGGGCGTGGTGCCAGCGCAAGGTGGTCAGTTCCGCACGTTGGGGCTGACCGAGCCGGCGCTGCAGGCCGACGCACAGGTTGTAGGCGCAGATGGCGAGGTGACAGGCCGCTTCGGTCGCCCAGAACGAGCGGCAGCACAGGCCCTTCAGGCCAAACTGGGAGCCGAGTTCCTTGATGCGGTTTTCGATGTCGGCGCGCCCGTTGTAACGGCGCCACACGTCGAGGGCGCTAATGCCGGGTGGCAGATTGGTCCGCAGCGCCTGGAACTTGTAGCCGGGCACCTCGAGCAATTGCTTTCCCCCGGCGTGGGGTCGTTCGACGATGCGCTGACGCAAGACGACGAGCCGGACGCCATCGTGGGTGACGTCCTGCACCTCGATCCCTGGGACCGCGGTCGGCGTCCACGCGGCGTCGTCATGTCGACACAGCGTGCGCACCGGCGCGCGCAACGCGGCTGTCAGGATATACTGCAGCCCGCGGGCCTCCAGTTCCGCGATCATGCCGTGCGTGCAAAAGCCACTGTCCGCGCGCACCAGGGTCACGCGGACCGTCGGCGGCAAACGATTGAGCGTGTCGCCGAGGAACGTGGCCGCGCCGCTGACGCAGGCCGTGTTGCCCGGTCGCAGCCAAAAATGCGCGACCTGCGGCACCTCCGCGAGCGCGGCGACAATCGGCCGATGGCAGGGCTTCAGGCCTTTGCGGGTGTAGCCCACCCGCACGCCTTCTTGATGACCGTCTTCGTGCAGCAGGGAAAATGAATCCAGATCGAGCGTGTAGCCCTCGCGCCGGCTCGGCAGTTCTTCCAGCGCCCACCGGTGCAAACCAGACAACGCCTCGCCCGCACTGCGGTCACACTGCGCGAAGAAGCGCGACAGCGTCGATTGACTCGGGATCGCTTCGATGCCGAGCACTTCGGCCACCGCCGGATCGTGCGCCAGATGCGCGACCCGCGCCAACTTGTCAGCCCCGCAGAGGATGCCGCCGATGAAGCCCAGCGCTGTGTCGCACGGATCATAGGCGTTCGGACTCGTCGGCGTATGCGGCAGCACCGCTCGCAATTGCTGCCGCAGCCCCCGCTCCGTGATAAACCGCGTCCACACCGCCAGCCCGCCGTGCGCCGTCAGGCGCTGGTCGGTGAAGCCCATCCGCATCGACTTCACTCCGTCTTTGGTGCCCAAATCTAACCGCACCGTTTGGTTCGCCTCCGGCTGAGGCGTTAACTTCGTTTTAAGTTGCACACCTTAAACGACGCCAAACGGTGCGCTCTTTGGCGACTACCTCGTCAACTGCATGAGCCCGGCTCAG
>JAPLTR010000873.1 GCA_026398065.1 Verrucomicrobiota bacterium
GACCCGATCTGTCCTCCCCCGACCGCGGCTGAAAACAGCGAGAATTGCAGGTCGTAGACCCCATTGGCCTGAAGACCACCATCCCGCAGCTCACCCTGGTAGGTAAATGGTGACCCAGCAGCCGTCCCGCACGCAAACACCATCGCTGCGATTAATCCAGACATCACATTCTTCATTTCACGATCCTCTCGGGGGCAGTCACCAGCGGGCGATCGACGTTCGCCTCGCATGGACTAGCACCCGCGTCAGTGCTGCTGGACACATGAAGAGCCGAATTCTCAAATTTCCCTTCCCCCCCCTCCCCCCTCCCCCCGTGCCCCATCTCAGATCCGCTTCCGACCGATTGCTCGGGTGATCTGTCGCATCGCTTGACACCTGCGGTGTCTGGAGTGCCATGCAACCGGTCTCAAAAGGTGCGACGCCGCGGCTGCTTGCCCACGCCCGCGAGCATCGGGAAGACGACGTCATAGGCCTTCGTCGCCACGCGGTTGAGGTCGCTGACGATCGTGAGGGTGATCTTGTTGGCCTTGGCCCAGGCCTCCTGCGCAAAGGGGCTGTCCACGCTGATCGCGATCACGGAGGCGCCGAGCTTCTCGTACTCGCCGAGGCCCGCGGTCTGGTCGCACATCTCCTGGGTGCAGACGCCGGTGAAGGCCAGGGGGAAAAAGAGCAGCACGGTCTGCTTTTTGCCGAAATTGTCGCTCAGCTTGATGTCTTTGAGACCGTCCGCGGTCTTGGATTTGAGGGTGAAATCAGGGGCTTTGGAGCCAACGGCGATGGGCATGGGAGGGAGGGGATGGGACTTGGTTTTGCGTGGTCCGCACGGTGGTCGCACGGACAGAGGCGCGAAGTTGAGCCGCCGCCCGCGCCGCCGCAAACCGTTTTTCCGGGTAGCAGCCGTCTTTCTTGCGCGGGGCCGTTTCCCATTAGAAACACTCTTGCGCGCCCGCTCCCCCGCCCCGTTTACTTTGGGATCACCTCAATGACGCTCCTCGACGAACTCCACTGGCGCGGCCTCTACGCCGACTGCACCGATCTTGACGCGCTGACCAAGCGCCTGGCCGAGGGACCCACGACCCTGTACTGCGGCTTCGACCCGACGGCCGACTCGCTCCACGTGGGCAACCTCGTCCCCCTGCTCGCCCTGCGCCGCTTCCAGCTCTTCGGCCACCACCCCATCGCCCTCGCCGGCGGGGCGACCGGCATGGTCGGCGACCCGTCGGGCAAATCCTCCGAGCGCAACCTCCAGACCCCCGAGCAGGTCGCCCACAACATCGCCTGCATCAAGCAGCAGCTTTCCAAGTTCCTCGACTTCGACGCCGCGGCCAACCCCGCCCGCCTCGTGGACAACGCCTCGTGGACCGCGCCCATCACGTTCCTCGAGTTCCTGCGCGACGTCGGAAAATATTTCTCGGTCAACCAGATGGTCGCCAAGGACAGCGTGCGCTCCCGCCTCGAGAGCGAGGGCGGCATCAGCTACACGGAGTTCAGCTACATGCTGCTCCAGGCCTTCGATTTCTACCACCTCCGCCAGTCCGCCAACTGCGAGATCCAGGTCGGCGCGACCGACCAGTGGGGCAACATCACCGCCGGCACCGACCTCATCCGCAAGAAGCTCGGGGTGCCCGCCTGGGGCCTCACCTTCCCGCTCCTCACCAAGAGCGACGGCACCAAGTACGGCAAATCCGCCAGCGGCGCCGTCTGGCTCGATCCGGTGCGCACCACGCCCTACCGCTTCTACCAGTTTTTCGTGCAGGCCGAGGACGCCGATGTCGTAAAACTACTCAAGGTCCTCACGTTCCTGCCGCAGGAACAGATCGCCGCCCTCGAGGCCGAGATGAAGGTCAACCCCGGCGCCCGCGCCGCGCAAAAGGCCCTCGCCCGCGAAGTCACCCTGCTCGTCCACGGCAAATCCGCCTGCGAGGACGCCCTCCGGGCCAGCGAGATCATGTTCGGCGGCGGCCTCGACGGCGTCAGCGAGTCGGTCTTCAAGGATGTCGTCGGCGAGATTCCCACCAGGGAGTTCGAACGCGCGAAGCTCGACGGCGCCGGCACCTCGCTCCTCGACCTGCTCGTCCACGCCGGGCTCTGCCCGTCGCGCGGGCAGGCCCGCAAGGACATCGAGGGCGGCGGCATCTATCTCAACAACGTGAAGGTCGCGGAATCCTCCCGCGCGGTCACCACCGCCGACCTGCTCTTCGGCAAGTACGTCCTGCTCCGCAAGGGCAAGCGGACCTACGCCGTGCTCAACGCGGTGGGCTGAACCCGGCGCATCACCGGGGCCGCACCGATCCGATGAACCCTTGGCCGTAACCCCGGTCTGTCCTGCCTTGGCCCGTCCCGCTCACGCCTCACCCACCCCTCCTCCGGCGCACGACGAGACCCGCTGGCTGGCCACCGGCGGGATCGCCTATGGACGCATGCTGGCCCTGATCGACGCCGCCCGCGTCTCCATCCGGTGTGAAACGTATATCTGGCGCCACGACGAGATCGGCGACCGCTTCCGCGCCGCGCTGGTCCGCGCCGCCGGCCGCGGGGTGCGCGTCCGGGTGCTCGTGGACGGCGTGGGCTCCAACGCCCTGCCCGCCCACTACTGGCGCGACCTGACCGACGCCGGCGGCCACGTGCGGGTCTTCAATCCCATTTCGCTCCGGCACTTCGCCCTGCGCGACCACCGCAAGCTCCTCCTCGTCGACGACGCGGTCGCCATCGTCGGCGGGTTCAACATCGCGCAGGAGTACGATGGCGACGGGGTGACCCGGGGCTGGCGCGACCTCGGCATGGAGCTCTCCGACCCCGCCGCCCTCCGGCAGCTCGGCGAGTCCTTCGACAGCCTGTACCGCGACCACCGGCTGCGCCACTGGCTGCTGCGCCAAGTCAGGCGCGCCTCCCTGCGGTGGCCGCTCTTCTACCGGCGGCCCGGGCCCATTCTCTTCAGCGGCCCCCGTCTCGTGGCCAACCAGTTCAGCCGGGAATTGCTGCGCGCGCTCCGCCATGCGCAGCGCGTGCGCATCGTCTCCGCCTATTTCGCGCCGAGCTTTCGCCTGCGCCTCGCCCTGCGCCGGGTCGCCCGCCGCGGCGGCACCGTTGAACTTCTCCTCGCCGGCAAAAGCGACGTGCCGCTCGCCCAGCTCGCCGCCCGCACCCTCTACGGCTCCCTGCTCAAGGCCGGGGTCCGCATCTGGGAGTACCAGCCGCAGATCCTGCACGCGAAGCTCGCCATCGTCGACCAGGCCGTCTTCGCCGGCACCGCCAACCTCGACGCCCGGTCGATGGCGATCAACTACGAGCTCATGGTGCACCTGACCGACCGCCGGCTCGCCGACGAGGCCTGCGATCTGTTCGCCGCCGACCTGCATCACGCGCAGCGGATCACGCTGGCCGATTGGCGCAAAACCCGCACCTGGCTGACGCGCCTCCGCGGTGCCTGGGCGCGGTTTCTCATCACCAAGGTCGACCCGTGGCTCGCCCGCCACCAGATGCGGAATATCCCGTAGGCCACCGGCTCCTTTTCATCTGGTCGCCGCGAGCGTGAGCGAGTGGACTGCGCGTCGTCCACTCGCTCGCGCTCGCGGCCACCAGGAACTGGCCATATTTTTTCCAAAAGCGCTGTCCGGTTCCCGCTTCGGCGGCGTTGTGAGGGTAGACACTTTTCTCCGTCCCCATGACCGATGATGCCGCCCTGCTCCGCCGCTACGCCGCCGACCGGTCCGAGGAGGCCTTTGCCGAATTTGTGCGGCGCAATCTGCCGTTCGTTTTTTCGGCGGCCACCCGCCGGCTCGGCGGCGACCCCCATCGCGCGGCCGACGTGGCGCAGGCGGTCTTCTGCGCGGCCGCCCGGAACGCCCCCCGGCTGGCGGGCCACCCGACCGTGGCCGGCTGGCTCTACACCGCGACCCGCCACGCGGCCAGCGACCTCATGCGCGGCGAGGACCGGCGCCGCGCCCGGGAACAGGAGGTCTACCTCATGCAACGGGATCTGAACGACGACGGCGCCCTTGCGGACCCGTCCGCGCTTCGGGCGGTCCTCGACCCGGCGATGGACGAACTGAGCGAGGCGGATCGCGAGGTCGTGCTGCTGCGTTACTTCCAGGACCGGTCGTTTCCCGAAATCGGGGCGACGCTGGGCCTGAGTGCCGACTCCGCCCGCAAGCGCCTCGACCGGGCCATCGAGAAACTGGGCGGCCTGCTCCAGCGCCGCGGCATCGCCTCCTCCGGCGCCGCGCTGGCCACCGTCCTGGCCACCCAGAGTGCGGTCGCCGTACCGCCGGCCCTGGCGGCCAGCATCACCGGCGCCGCCCTCGGTAGCGGCGCCGCCGCGACCGCCGCGGTGTTTTTGAGCATGACGAAACTGCAGGTGACCGTGGCTTCGCTCGTCGCGGCGGGCGCCGTCGCCGGCCTGGTTTTCCAACAGCACACGATCGCCTCCCTGCGCGAGGCCGCGGCCTCGCCCGAGCCGCGCCCCGCCACGCTCGTCGCGACCGGCACTCCGCCCGCCCCGACTCCCACCCGGCCCCCCGCGGCACGGCCGGCGCAGCCCGTTCCAACGGCTCTCACCCAGGCATCGAAGTCCATCCTCCCGCCCTCCGCCCCCAGCGCCGCCCCGACCGCCCGCCAGCAGGCCGACATGCACAAGCGCTACGATCCGATGTTTCGCGAACTGGGGTTCACTCCGGCGCAGGAGGAAAAATTCATCGCCCTCAAGCTGTGGCAGTTTGAGATCAACCACGACCTGCAGGAGGCCGTGCGGCAAAACGGACTGAACGGCCGGTCGCCCGGCGTCGACCGGCTGCGCGCCAAGGTGTCGGAGCCGGTGAAGCGGGAACTTCGCGAGCTACTCGGAGAAGCTGGCATGGCCGTCTACGCCCGCTTCGAACTGACTTCGGGCTACCGCTTGATCTATGTCGACCCCCTGAACGCCTACTTCGCGCGAGCGGCCGTGCCCCTGTCCGGCCCCCAGGCCGAGAAGTTGGTCGACGCGGTCATCGCCCATGAACGCCAGGTGCAGGTCAACCCGACGGACATCAGCACGGCCGGCCGCATGGATTGGAACGGACTGGTCAAACAGGCGGAAAGTATCCTCACCCCCGCGCAGCTCACTTTGCTCCATTCGTACATCGACCAAAAAATCAAACCTTCGCCCGTCCTCCAGGCCCCCTCCTCCCCATGAAATCCCCTCTCACGCTTCGCACGACCATTGCAGTTCTTGCGGCGCTGCTCGCGGCTCATTGTTTCGGCCAGGCCGACTCGTCCACCCCGTCCTCCGGCCAGGCCACCATCCGGCGCACGATCGAGGGCATGCGCCAGCGCTACGGCCCGATGTTCCAGCAACTCGGGTTCACCGCCGCCCAGGGCGACCGTTTCATCGAGCTCAAGCTGCAGCAGTTCGAGGTCAACCGCCGGGTTCAGCAGGAGGCCCGCGAGCGAAAGCTCGCGGGCGATTCCGCGGAGGTTGCGCAGCTGCGCCGGACGCTGTCCGCCGAGATCGGCAAGGAGCTCAACGAACTGCTCGGCCCCGAGGGAAAACGGCTTTATCAGAGCTATGAGGTCTCCTCGATGTACCAGGTCGCGCTCCTTGAGCCTCTCAACCGGAGGTGCCTCGCCGCCAAGGTCGCTCCGTTGACCCCGTCGCAGGGCGAACGGCTGACCGAGATCGTGGCGGCGAGCACGCGCTACGACCGAGCCAGTCCCAGCGACATCAGCACGCGGGGCCGCGTCGATTGTGAAAAGGCCCTCCGCGCCGCCGTCGCCATCCTCTCACGCGAGCAGCTCGCCCTGCTCGAAGAGCACGCCCGCCTGGCCAACAGCCGCTGAGCGCGGCGATTGGAGCCCGGTCGTTTCATCCGGCGGCATGCAAAGGGCGGACCAAAGTCCGCCCGGTCCTCAGAAGAACATCGCCTCGCTCAGCGCATTCTCCGGCGTCAGCAGGCTCGCGGCGGCCGACAGCGTCGTGCGCCCCGCCCCAAAGTCCGCCTCGAACAGGGCGTGCCCCGCGGCCACGTCGCCGGCCCAGCGGAAGAACCGGGCCTGATTTTCGTATTCAAACTTCACTGACAGCCCCGCGGCCGCCTTTTCCGCCAGCGGTCCCGTGACAAACTTCACCTGGTCCGCCGCCACGCCGCACGCTGCGAGGCGGCGCTGCAACCAGCAGCCCAGCACCCGTCCCTCGGCGGCGAGCGACGCGTCGTGGCCGACGGTCACGGTCCGCAGGCCGCCGGCCAACAGCGCGGGTGGATACACCGAGAGAAACTGCCCGATGGTCTGCCGCACCGGCAGGAGCCGCGAGTAGACGAGATCGCGCAGACCCGCGGGATTCTCCCACGGGTAGGTCAGCGCATCGGCCGGGGCGACCGCGCTGTCGATCAGCACGCGTTTCGCGCGGCTCAGCAGATAGCGATAGTCCGCCAGCCGGCCGCTCGCGGAAAACCGGTGCGCCCAGTAGTAGAGCGGCAGGTCGGTCGAAAGACAGACCGAGACCTGGTTTTCCAGAAACGGCCGCGCGCTCCGCGAGTAGCTGAGCATCACGAACTCGACGCAGCGTTTGTCCGACTTCGATTTCCCGAGGTGGCACTCGCCGTAGATCTTCGCGCGCATCTCCGGCCCCGGCACGTCCTGATGGAGCGGGCACAGCACCACGATGCGGCAGGGGTAGCGCTTGGAGAAGCCGCGCATCACCTGAAACTGCGCGGCGGCATCCTCGGGCGTCGTGTTCAGGCCGAGGTGCAGCACGACATTGAGCTGCGTCGCCTTGGCGTCGTCCGCGTCCGGCGCAGGCCGGCCATACGCGGCGCTTTCCGCCCACATCTGGGAGAGGTTTTTGGCAATCGCACCGACCGGAACTTCGATTCCGGGCAGGGCTTCGAAGATAAGCGGCATGGGGGCTCAGGGCTGGCGCCAGAGGTGACTCTGCTTGGCGAGGAGGGCGTCGGCGCTCGGCGGCCCCCAGGAGCCGGCGGCGTAGCTGTCCATGCCGGTGCGGCCCACGCTGCGCCAGTAGTCGAGGACCGGCGTGCAGAGCTTCCACGAGGCCTCGGCCTCGTCGCCGCGGATGAACAGCGTGCCGTCGCCCACCATCGCGTCGAGCACGAGTCGCTCGTAGGCCTCGGCGGTGTTCGACCCGAACGTCGTCGCGTAGCGGAAGCTCATCTTCACCGGCTGCGTGCGCGTCTCCAGGCCGGGGACCTTCGTGTTCAGGATCAGGCTCAGGCCCTCGTCCGGCTGGATTTGGAACGAGAGCGTGTTGCCCGCGAGGTCGAAGCGCGCGGTCTCGCCCGCAAACAGGGTCCCCGGGGGACGGCGGAAATTGATCGCGATCTCCGAGACGCGGCGCGCCATGCGTTTGCCGGAACGCAGGTAGAACGGCACGCCCTGCCAGCGCCAGTTGTTGATCGAAAGGCGCAGCGCCGCGTAGGTCTCGGTACCGGACTGCGGCGAGACGCCCTCCTCCTCCAGATAGCCGGGCACGGATTTTCCGGTCATCATGCCGGCCGCGTACTGGGCCCGGGCGACGTCGCCCGCGGGACCGATCGTGAGCGGCTGGATGGCCTTGAGGACCTTGACCTTCTCGTCGCGGATCGACTCCGCGTCCAGCGAACCGGGCGGCTCCATCGCGGTGAGGGCGAGAAGCTGCATGGTGTGGTTCTGGATCATGTCGCGCAGACAGCCGCTCTGCTCGTAGTAGCCGCCGCGCTTTTCCACGCCCACTTCCTCGGCCACGGTGATCTGCACGCTGTCGATGAAATTGCGGTTCCACAGCGGCTCAAAGATCGCGTTGGCGAACCGCTGCACCAGCAGGTCCTGCACGGTCTCCTTGCCCAGGTAGTGGTCGATGCGATACACCTGATCCTCCTCGAACACCGAGCGGATCGTGGCGTTGAGCTCGCGCGCCGAGGTCAGGTCCTTGCCGAACGGTTTCTCGATGATGACCTTCGAGTGGCTCGGCGTGCCAAGGTGCTGGGCGGCGAGCCCGCTGGCGCCGAGGTTTTGCAGGATCGGGGCGAACACCGACGGCGGTGTGGAGATGTAGAACAGGCGCTGCACGTCCCGGCCGAGCTTCTTCTCGATCTCCGCGATGTGGGCCGCGAGCCGGTCGAAGGCCGGCTTCTCGTCGTAGCCGCCGGCCACATAGCTGGTGTTGGCCGCCACCCGGGCCCAGACGGTGTCGTCGAGCTCACGGCGGGAAAATTCCTTGATCGCACCCGCCGCGAGCGTCCGGAACTCCTCGTCGGGAATCGCTTTGCGGCCATAGCCGATCAGATAGAAATCGGCCGGGAGCAGTCCGTCGAAGCCGAGGTTGTAGACCACCGGGATCAGCTTGCGGGCCGTCAGGTCGCCCGAGGCGCCAAAAATGACGACGACCGTCGGAGGAGCACCGCGGTGCTTGCTGAGACCGTGCAGGAACGGATGACGCTGGGTGTCGGCCATGGGAATGGATAGTTTCTCGGATTCGCTTTGGGCGATGCAAGGGAAATGCCAGTTATGACGGGTCGCAACCGTCAGCCGCGAAAATGCTTCGCAAACAGGGGCACGTTCTCGAAATGGGTCACCTCGGGGTCACCGCCGAAGACCACCTCGACCACGTCGAGGCGAAACGTCCGCGGCTTCTCCCTCAAGCCGGCCAGGTAGGCCTTGGCCGCCCGTTGCAGCACCCGTTTCTTCCGCCGGTCGACCGCATGGTAGCCCGGCACGAGCGCATCGGGGGCGCGGGTTTTCACCTCCACGAAGACCAGCGTCTCGCCGTCGCGACAGACCAGGTCGAGTTCGTCGCGCCGGTCATGGGGGTTGCGCCAGTTGCGCACCACCACCGCGAAGCCCCGCGTGCGCTGCAGCCACGCCGCGGCGAGTTTTTCCCCCCGTTCGCCAGCCCCCGGCTTCGCGCCGGAGGAGAAGATGCCTTTGAGCCACGCGAGCATGTGAGTTGCGCGGTCATTCCCACGGCATTACGTGTAAGATGTACAGGTTTCTCATTGCG
>JAPLTR010000374.1 GCA_026398065.1 Verrucomicrobiota bacterium
CGATGGCGTGGTCGCACGGCTATGCGGATGGTACGCAGCTGCCCGTGCGGACGCTGGTGCAAACGGTGGAGGAGATCGCGCGGGTGATCCGCGTGCCGCTCTCGGTCGATATCGAGGCCGGCTACTCGGACAACCCCGCGACGGTCGGCGAGAATGTCGCGGCGGTGATCGGCGTTGGCGCGGTGGGCATCAACATCGAGGACGGCGCAGGGAGCCCGGACCTGCTCTGCGCCAAGATCGAGCAGGCGCGACGCGCGGGCGCACGGCTCGGGGTGGATTTGTTTGTGAACGCCCGGACGGACACCTATCTGGCCAACATCGTCGCACCGGAGCGCCGGCTGGAGGAAACGCTCGTCCGCGCAGAGCGCTATCGCGCCGCGGGGGCCAACGGCATTTTTGTGCCGGGTCTCGTGGACTCGGCGGCGATCAAGGTGGTCGCGTCCTCGGTGCGGCTGCCGTTGAACCTGTTGGTGCGCCCGGCCCTGCCACTCGCGGCGGAGCTGGCGGCGCTGGGGGTGCGGCGCTTGAGCGCGGGGTCGGGGCTTGCGCAGGCGACCTTCGGCCGGACGGCGGCGCTCACGACCGAGTTTTTGCGCAGCGGAGCCTCGGTACCGTTCACGGAGGGCGTGATGGTGTACCGCGATATCAATGCGCTGATGGCGGCATCCTGAGCGCGGGATATTTTTCGTGTTTGGCGCAAGGTCCGGATTGCCACGCGACGGTCCGGAGTGTTCAACCCTGCGCGTCCCCACCCCCGTCGGAGCAACCCCTGATCGACTTTACCCATGGCGAACATCCAAGGCGCAGGCACGAAACAAAACACCTACGATGCGATCGTCATCGGGTCGGGCATCAGCGGCGGCTGGGCCGCGAAGGAGCTGAGTGAGAAAGGCCTGAAGACCCTCGTGCTCGAGCGCGGCCGAGACGTGAAGCACGGCGACTATCCCACGGCGATGATGGAGAGCTGGGAGTTTGAGGGGCGCAACAAGCTCGCCCCGGCCGACCTCGCCAAGCAGGAGAAGCAGAACCGCACCGGCTACACGACGCACCCGGCCTCGGCGCACTGGTTCGTCAACGATCTCGAAAACCCCTATTCGGAGTAGAAGCGCTTCGACTGGATGCGCGGCTATCATGTGGGCGGGCGCTCGCTGCTGTGGGGCCGGCAGTCGTACCGGTTGAGCGACCTCGATTTCGAGGCCAATGCGAAGGAGGGGATCGCGACCGACTGGCCGATCCGCTACGCCGATATCGCGCCCTGGTATGACTATGCGGAGAGGTTCGCAGGCATCAGCGGCAGCCTGGAAAATCTGCCTCACCTGCCCGACGGGCAGTTTCTCCCGCCGATGGACATGAACTGCCTGGAGAAGGACGTGAAGCGGCGCGTGGCGGAGTCGTTCGGAGGGCGTCCCATCATCATTGGACGCGTGGCGAACCTCACCCAGCCGCACAACGGCCGTGGGAACTGCCAGTATCGGAACCGCTGCATCCGCGGCTGTCCCTATGGCGGGTATTTCAGCAGCAACGCCGCGACGCTCCCGGCGGCCTACGCGACGGGTAATCTTACGCTGCGCCCCTTCTCGATCGTGAACGAACTGATCTATGACAACGAGAAGAGACGCGCCACCGGCGTGCGGATCATCGACGCGCAGACCAACGAGGTGATCGAGTACCATGCGAAGGTGATCTTCTCCTGCGCCTCGGCGGTCGCCTCGACGTTCATCCTGCTCAACTCGAAATCGGAGCGTTTCCCGAACGGCTTCGGCAATGACAGTGGCGAACTCGGCCACAACCTCATGGACCACCATTTCAAGGTCGGGGCCAGCGGCGAATCAGATGGATTCAAGGACAGCTACCATCGCGGCCAGCGCGCGAACGGCATCTACATCCCCCGGTTCCGCAATCTGAATGCCGCGACCAAACGGAAGGACTACGTACGCGGCTTCGGGTACCAAGGAAGCGCGAGCCGCACGGACTGGTCCTCCGGGATCAAGGAACTCAATCTCTTCGGCTCCAAGTTCAAGGCCGACCTGATCGCGCCCGGCCCGTGGCGGTTCGGCATCGGCTCGTGGGGCGAGTGCCTGCCCTATCACGACAACCGGCTGTTCCTGAACCAGAAGGTGCGGGACAAATGGGGCCAGCCGACGGTCACTTTTAACTGCGAGTGGAAGGAAAACGAGTACGCCATGCGCAAGGACATGCAGGCCTCGGCGGTCGAGATGCTGGAGGCCGCGGGCCTCAAGGACGTGAAGGGCTTCGACGACGTGAGCGCCCCCGGGCTCTGTATCCATGAGATGGGCACGGCGCGCATGGGCCGCGACCCGAAGACCTCGGTCCTGAACCGGTGGAACCAGGTGCATGCGTCGCCCAACGTGTTTGTGACCGACGGGGCCTGCATGACCTCGTCGGCCTGCGTCAATCCCTCGCTCACGTACATGGCGCTCACGGCCCGGGCGTGCGACCACGCCGTCAGCGAACTGAAGAAGCACAACCTCTAAGCGCGAAGGACCCCCATGAATCCAACCGTTTCCTCCCCAGCTCAGCCCAATCATGACGCGGCGACGATGGGCCGGCGCGAGGCGATCAAGCGTGCGGCGATGTTTCTGGGTGTCGCGATATCGCCGTCGCTGCTGTCCGGCGCCCTGCAGGCGCAGACCGGTGGTGGCGCGGGCGCCGGAGCGAAGCCGGTCTATCTCACCGCAAAGCAGTTCGCCACGGCCGGCGCGGTGGCGGAGCGGATTCTGCCGCGCACCGACACGCCAGGCGCGCTCGATGTCGGCGTGCCTGCGTTCATCGACCTGATGTACGGGAAGTTCCTGAGCGAAGGCGATAGGCAGACCTTCGCCGCGGGTCTGGCCGACGTGGAGCGCGCAAGCGCGGCGGCGCACCGGGCGGATTTCGCCGCGCTCCCGGCGGAGCAGCAGGACAGCCTGCTGCGCAAGATCGCGACGGGCTCGGCCAGGGAGAAAGCATTTTTCCGCCAGATCAAGGAAGTGACCGTGCTCGGCTATTTCACTTCGGAAACCGTGGGGAAAACAGTGCTGCACTATGACCCGGTGCCCGGGCGCTTCGACGCGTGCGTGCCGCTGTCGGAGGTCGGGAACAAGGCCTGGACGAAATGAGGCGGGTTCCGAGGAGGTTGCAGCGTGACTTGCGCGGGATGGAGCGTGGCTCGCCTCTTCACGTTTGACGTTTCCGAGCGATGATTCGCAGCCTGATCGTGTCAGTTTCTCACCCCCCCATGAAAACACCCCGCCTGTTTGTCCTCGTCCACGCCTTGGCATTGTTTGTTCCGGTGGTTGACGCCCAGACCGCCGCTCCGGCGGCGTCGCCGGTCTCCCGTTTTGCGATTCCCGCCACCGACGACGGACTGCCGGGTGAGGGACCGATCCGGCGGGCGGAGTGGTTTCAGAAGTTATGGGTCGAACGGCGGACCTCGTTCGCGAATCGCGAGCGAAACGACCAGGGGGCGCT
>JAPLTR010000473.1 GCA_026398065.1 Verrucomicrobiota bacterium
GGTGATTTTCGCGGCCACCATGTTCCAGTACTTGTCGCGGCCGGCGACGGGCTGCGGGCGGGTGGGGGTGTCGAAGATCTTGCCCGCGCCGTCCATGTAGTGCCCCTCGAGCTTGAAGATGAGGTGTTCGGTGAGATCGAAGCGGGCGCTGATCGCGTAGTCGCGCTGGCGGAGGATCGGGTACACCGTGGTGGAGCCGAAGAGGGAGGTCTGCTTGTCGCGCGAGCTGCTGAAGTAGGAGCCGAGCTCAAGCCACTTGTTGATGCGACGGGCGGCCGAGACGTAGAAGTACTGGCTGCGGAAGGTGACGGCGATCGGCGTGATCGCGCCGGTGGTGAGGCTGCGCAGCGAGACGTCGTAGAGCGCGTGCTCGGTGCCGCCCTCGGTGGCGAAGGTCCAGTCGCCCTTGGTGTATTCGGCGGAGACGAGCTGGCGCTCGTAGGTCTTGGCGGTCTTGGTGTATTCGGTGGTGGCGGTCAGCAGGCGCTCGGAGGTGAGCTTGTCGAATGCGCTGTAGGAGTATCCGGTGCGCAGACCGGCGACGGGGGTGTTCCAGAAGACGGTGCCGCCGCGGACGGAGCTCATCTTGAAGGCCAGATTGGTGGCCTTGAGGTTGTTGTTGAAGTAGTCGGTCGCGCCGGACTTCAGCTGGATGGGCATGCGGCCGTAGAAGGCGCGGTAGTCGAGACTGCCGAACCGGCGCAGTTCGACGTTACCGTAGGCCATGCCTCCGTCGAAGGAGGCGTTGAAATCGCGCAGGCGGTTGTCGTACACGCTCTGGGGCAGGAGGACGAAGGGGCGGACGGAATCGAGGTCGAGGGCCTCGTTGTAGAGGCCGCGGGGCATCTTGACGCGGCCGGCACGCAGGCCGAACCACTGCTTGGCCTGGTAGTCGACGGAGGCCCAGTCGAGTTTGATCTTGTCGTTGCCGTAGTCGCCGAGCTTCTGGCCGAAGACCTGGGCACCGACGCGGAATTTGCCCGTGGACCACGAGGCGTTGGCGGCATACTCACGGAAATCGAAGGTGCCGTCCTTGGTCTCGCCGAGGTAGTCGTTGGCGGAGGAGTTCAGGTAGCCCTGGCTGGCGAAGCCGCCGAACTGGATGTTCTTCCAGGTGAGGTCGGTGGCGAACGCGGCGGAGGCGCCGAGTGCGGCGAGGCAGGCCAAGGCGAACTTGGGCAGCGAATTGAAGAGAAGGGGGGAGGAACTCGTGGTATAGATAGACATGGCTGCGGAGTAGGTTTGAGTGGTTGTACTCAATGCCTGACTGGGTAGTTATACGTTTGATGGTACGGTTGTTGCAGATCGGGTAGTTCGCTTGGCTCCGGGTTATTCGGCGCGCCTGCAATCCGCTGTAGTCACAAATTTGTCACGACCGGAGAAAGTCCGGTTGCTGCGCGAACGGTGACTCTCCTGCCAAGCGGGACTGGCGCCCTCCGAGCGTTTGGCTATCCGGCGAGAGCGGCGGCGAGGGCGCGGGCGATCTCCTCGCGGGAGACGGGCTTGTTCAGCACGGCGCGGGCGATGCCGCGCTCGATGATGCGCTGACGGGCGTTCTCCAGAAATCCGCTCGCGACGATGATCGGCAGGTCCGGTCGGATGGCGGAGAGGCGGGCGATCAGTTCCTCGCCGTTCATCCCCGGCATCGCCAGATCTGAAACGACGAGATCGAACAGGGACGGGGCCGCGGCGAAGCGGGCGAGCGCGTCGTCCGGCCGGGTGCAGCGGGTGCAGCGGTAGCGGAGGCTCTCGACGATTTTCTCGATGACGAAACCGCTGACGGCGTCGTCGTCCACGACGAGGATGTGCTCACCGTGACCGAGGGGAATTTCGCGGGGCGGGCCGGCGGGTGGCGCGGGTTCGGTCGCGGCCGGCGGAAAGAAGATTTCGAAGAGGGAGCCTTCGCCGACGGTGCTGTGGACGAGGATGGCGGCGCCGTGCGATTTGACGATGCCGTGGACGACAGCCAGGCCCAGACCGGTGCCGGCGCCGGTGGCCTTGGTGGTGAAAAACGGTTCGAAGATCTGCTCGAGGGTGGCGGCGTCCATGCCGCTGCCGTTGTCCGCGATCGCGAGGCGCACGGCGGGTCCGGGCGGGAGATCCGGGTGGGCGGCGGCCGCCTCGGGCGTGACGACGAAAGCACCGAAGGAGACCGTGATGAGCCCGCCGGAGGCGGGCAGGGCGTGCGCAGCGTTGGTGCAGAGGTTCAGCACGACCTGGTGGATCTGCGTGGAATCGGCGAGGACGGCGGGCGCATCGGGGGAGATGCGCGACTCAAGCTCCACCATCGCGGGCAGGCTGGAACGCAGGAGGAGCAGCGCCTCCTCGACGACGAGGTGGAGGCGCTGGGGCACCCGCCCGCCCTCGGTCTTGCGACCGAAGGTCAGGATCTGTCGGACGAGTTCGCGGGCGCGTTGGGACGAGGTGGCGATCTGGTCGAGCCACATGTGCACCGGGTGGCCGGGCGGGAGTTCGAGCCGGGCGAGATCGATGGCGCCGATCGTGCCATTGAGAATGTTGTTGAAATCGTGCGCGATGCCGCCGGCGAGCGTGCCGAGCGACTCCATCTTGCGGCTCTGCCGGAGCTGGGACTCGATCTTCGCCCGCTCTTCCTCCGCGCGCTTCAGGTGGGTGACGTCGGTGATGGTGCCGACATAGCCGGCGAGGGTGCCGTCGGCCTGGCGGTGCGCGCGGGACTCGCCGACGAGCCAGACCACGGCGCCATCGGGGCGGACGAAACGAAACTCCGCGGCGGACGACTGGCCGATGCGCACGGCCTCGGCCCAGGCGCCGGCCACCCGGTCGCGGTCCTCGGGATGGATCGCCCGGAGCCAACCGTCACCCACGGCCTGTTCCGGGGTCAGCCCGGAGAGTTCGCACCAGCGGCGGTTGACGAACGTGGTCCGGCCGGCGGGGCTGGAGCTGAAGATGCCGACGGGGGAAACCTCGGCGAGCACGCGGAAGCGTTCCTCGCTCTGGCGGAGCGCGGCCTCGGCGGCGAGGCGGTCGGTGATGTCGCGAAAGCTCCACACGCGGCCGGCGGGGCGGTTGGCGACGAGCTGCGGGTGGGAGTAGCGCTCGAATACGCGGCCGTCGGTGCAGTGGATGATGTCGAAGATCTCCTCGTCGGAGCCGGCGTACAGATCGCGGAGACCGGAGAGGAAGCCTTCGGGTGAGACGAGCTGGCCGAGGATGGCGTGGGTGACTTTTTCCTCGTCGACGGGGACGCCGGGCACCGGAGGATCGAGCCGCCACATCTCGGCGAAGTTGCGGTTGTAGGTGTCGATGTGACCGTCGGCGTTGACGACGAGGATGCCGTCGGCGGTGGATTCCAGCGTCGCGCGCATGAGCGCGAGGGAGCGCTCGCGGGCGGCCTCGGAATGTTTGCGCGCGGTGATATCGAGGAGGGAGACGAGGCTGTGGGGCTGGCCGGCGATCAAGACCCGGCAGCCGCTGAACAGGACGATGAAGGTGCCGCCGTCCTTGCGGCGCATCTCCGCCTCGAACTCGCGGACGGCGCCGTGTTCCTCCAGTTCGCGGATGTAGCGGTCCCGCACGGTGGAATCGACCCAGACCTCGAGGTCGCGGGCGCTGCGCCCGCCCACCTCCTCGCGGGTGTAGCCGAACAGGCCGAGGGCTGTGGCGTTCAACTCGACGACGGCGCCGCCCGGCAGGGCAAAGAGGCCGATGCCGACAGGGCTGCGGTCGAAGAGGCCGCGGAAGCGCTGCTCGCTTTCCCGGAGCGCGGCGGTGCGGAGCTCGGCCGCGAGCCGGGCCTCCTCGTGGACTCCGGCGGTGTGCAGCACGAGGGCGGCCATGCGGGCCAGCAGCAGGCCCTCCTGGATGTCCTCGGTGGAGAACGGGACCCCGGGCTCGTCGCGGGCGACGCCGAGGACGCCCACGCCCTGCTCGCCGCGCAGGATGGGAAAGATCGCGACGGCACAGATCCCGCGCGAGTGGTAGAGGGCGCGGCTGTCGGGTTCGGACGCATAGTCGTCCACAATCACCGGCGTCCGGCTCTCGAGGGCGCGCCAGGACAGGCCGGCATCGCCGCGGACGAGGCGGTCGCCGACGAGGTAGTCGCGTCCGACGGAGAAGGCGCGGACGACGAGGTCGCCGTCCTCGAGCAGGGAGATCTCCACGTGGGGTGACGCGAGCAGGGTGGCGGCGCGGGTGACGAGGGCCTGGAGGAGCTCCGGGACGTCGCGGCGCCCGACGAGTTCGAGGGTGGTCTGGTTGAGGGCGGCGAGGAACTCGACCTGGCGGCGGACGGCCTCCTCGGTGAGGTGCCGTTCGTTGATGTCGACGATCACGCCGTCCCAGACGATGCCGTGGTCGACGGTGGCGCGGGGCTGGGCGCGGAGGCCGGCCCAGCGCACGGTGCCGTTGGCGGCGCGCACCCGGAGATCGAGGTGGACGGGCGTGAGCTCGCGCCGGGAGCGCTGTAACGCTTCAGTGAATACAGGCTCGTCGGGCGGGTGGATCCGGGCGGTGAACCAGGCCAGGCCGGTCGGGAGGGAAAAGGGGAGTTCGCCGAAGATGCGCTCCGCCCCACGGCCGAGCTGGACGAGGAGGTGGCGGCCGCCGGCCTCGAGCGCGGACTGGAAGACGGCCCCTTCGGAAAGAGTTTCATTTTGGAGCGCAGGCTCCGGTTCCCGCGGGCGTGGCGGGCGCGCGGCGGCGGGATCGGGGGCGGGCGATCCGGGCGTGGTCATCGCGGCGCGGGATCGTTCGCCGGGGGCGGCGGTGCGAGTGGCTCGGGAGGAGCGAGTTCCATGAGCCGCGAGCCTATCCCGCCGGCCTCAGGTGGGAAGCCCGAACCGTGGCATCAACGCAGATGCCGGAGACCCCCCAAGGCCGGCCTGCTGCGCTATCCAAGGAACCCGTTGTTCGCCGGGACCGGGGCGGCAGGTAAAGTGTGGACAGCCGGGGTCGCACGTTCGGGGCGTGCCGACGGAGGCTCTGGCGACAGGGCGATTTCCCGGGGGCCGGGAACGCCACATGACCCCTCAGCGAGGGGCGTCGGGAGCGACGACGCGGTCGATATCGAGCAGGGTCTTCAGCTCGCCCTTTACCTTCGCGAGGCCGAGCAGGTACTCCGTATTGACATGCGTCCCGAACTCGGGGGTGGTCTCGATCTCGGTGTCGGTGAGCGCGACGACCTCCTCGACGCTGTCGACGATCAGACCCATCTGGACCGTGCGGTCGGCGGACACCCGGACCTGGACGACGACGATGCAGGTGCGCTCGTTGAACTCGGCCTGGAGGCCGAACTTCACGCGCAGATCGACGATCGGGATGACGCGCCCGCGGAGATTGATGACGCCCTTGACGTCGTCGGGCAGCTG
>JAPLTR010000141.1 GCA_026398065.1 Verrucomicrobiota bacterium
TTGAAGTCCGACCGACCTTGAGCCGCCGCGCTTTCGGCGCGCGGGCGAACTATTTTCGGTCCGTCCGGCCGCGGGGCTTGTCGGTGACGGGGCGCACGCTCAAAATTTTCCCATGCACGACATCAATCTCATCACCACGGTGGCGTTTGGCCTGACGGCGGCGCTGATCTTCGGCCTGCTGGCGAAGCGCTGCGGACTCTCGCCGATCGTCGGCTATCTGATCGCGGGCATGGTGGTCGGGCCGTATACGCCGGGGTTTGTCGCGGATGTGGAGCTGGGCAAGCAGCTCGCGGAGATCGGCGTGATTTTGCTGATGTTCGGCGTCGGCCTGCACTTTCATCTCGACGACCTGATGGCGGTGAAGGGCATCGCGATCCCCGGGGCGCTGGGGCAGAGCGTGGTGGCGACGGTATGCGGTCTCGGGCTGGCGATCTTCGCGGGCTGGACGGTGGGCGGCGGCACGGTGCTGGGCATCGCGGCGGCGGTGGCGAGCACCGTGGTGCTGCTGCGCGTGCTGATGGACCATGGGCTGATCGAGACAACCGAAGGCCGCGTCGCCGTGGGCTGGCTGGTGGTGGAGGATATCATCACCGTGCTCGTGTTGGTGCTGCTGCCGGCCGTCGCGGCGGGCGGCACGGCGGGCGGGGCCAATGTCTGGGCGACGGCGGGTATTGCGGTGCTGAAGCTCGGGGCGCTGGGTGCGCTCATGGCCTTTGCGGGCGCACGGTTCGTCCCCTGGCTGCTGCTGCGCGTCGCGAAGCTGAAGTCGCGCGAGCTCTTCACGCTCACGGTGCTGGTGATCGCGATGGCGGTGGCGACGGTCGGCTACACGGCGTTTGGCGCGTCGATGGCGCTGGGGGCGTTCCTCGCGGGCATGGTGGTGGGGCAGTCGAAGGTAAGCCATCAGGCGGCGGCGGACGCGCTGCCGATGCGCGACGCGTTTGCGGTGCTGTTTTTCGTGTCGGTGGGAATGCTCTTTGATTTCACGCAGCTCTGGCACGAGCCGTGGCTGGTGGCGGGTCTGCTGGTGATCGTGCTGGTCGTGAAGCCGGTGGTCGCGCTGGGGATCGTGCTGGTGAGCGGGCATTCGCTGCGCACGGGACTGACGGTGGCGGGCGGGCTGGCGCAGATCGGGGAGTTCTCGTTCATCCTCGCGACGCTGGGTGTCGATCTTGCGATCCTGCCGGAAGCGGGGCGCGACCTGATCATCGCGGGGGCGATCATCTCGATTCATCAACCGCCGCGTCGAAGCGCTCGGGCGCGGGGCGAACGAAGCGGCGGGCCTGCGGCTCGCGGCGGCGACGAAGGAGCGCGTGATCGTCATCGGCTACGGCCCGGTGGGGCGCACGGTGGCGCGGCGCGCGGCGGAGTTCGGCCTGGAGGCGCTCGTGATCGACCTGAACATCGACACGGTGCTGGCCCTGCAGGCGGAGAAGAAGCTCGCGCTGTTTGGCGACGCGACGAATGCGGAGATTTTGCGCGAGGCGGGTCTGCCGAAGGCGCCCTACCTCGTGATCTCCGTGCCTGACCCGGTCGCGAGTCTCGCAATCCTGACGGCGG
>JAPLTR010000483.1 GCA_026398065.1 Verrucomicrobiota bacterium
TTTCGGCGTGCTGCACCCCCTGCTACCCGAGGGGGTCACGTGCCTGATCAAGGTGCGGCTGGGGGATGTTTTTGCCCTGCGCAAGGGTCTCGGCCTTCCGGAACGCGCCCGGGCGTGGAACCGCATCGGGCAAAAGCACGTCGATTTCCTCCTGGTCCGGAGCAGCGACCTGAAGCCGCTCGCCGGCATCGAGCTCGACGACGCCTCGCACGATAAAGAGGAGCGGCAGCAACGGGACGCCTTCGTCGACGAGGTGTTCCAGTCCAGCAAGATCCCCCTGCTCCACGTCAAGGCCCGCGAGACCTACCAAACCGAGGTCTTGCGCGAATCGGTCGGCGCGATCCTCGCCCGCGCGGGCGCCCTCAGCTGAGGCGGTCTGTCCTTCGTCCGATCCGTCGCGTTGGATCGCCCGGCCGTTCGCGGCAAATGCGTGATCACTCCAGCGCGGACGCCTCGCGCTTCGCAACGTCGAGGTTGGCGCGCGCCGCCGCGAAGTCCGGGCGGGCGCGCAGGGCGGCCTGATAATGGACCACTGCTTCGCGCGGGTGGCCGGACTGAAGGAGGGCATTGCCGAGGTTGCAGTGGGCGTCGGCGTGGCCGGGCGAGACGCGAAGCACCGCCTCGTAGTGCGGAATCGCCTCGGCGAGACGACCGGCCTGGGCGAGGAGGTTGCCAAGATTGATGCGGGCCTCGAGGTGGCCCGGCGCGAGCCGCAGGGCCGTCTCGTAGTGCGCGGCCGCCTTGGCCGGCTGACCCGTGGCAAGGAGGGCGTTGCCGAGATTGGTGTGCGCGTCGGCATGCGCCGGCTGCACCCGCAGGGCGGCTTCGTAGTGGGTGACAGCCTCCGCTGGGCGGCCGAGGAGGACGAGGGTGTTGCCCAGATTGTAGTGGGCCTCGGCGTGGCCGGGCACCGCGCGCAACAGCCCCTCCCACTGCACCACGGCCTCGGCGGGGCGGCCGGCTTGGACGAGGACGAGCGCGAGGCTGTGCGCGGCATCGAAGGCACGGGGCTCAAGCCGCAACGCTTCCTCATAGGCGGCGATCGCGTCGGCGGCGCGGCCGGTCTTCGACAGCGCGTACCCGAGGTTGGTGTGGGCGTAGGGGCTGCGCGGGTTCTTGGCCACGGTATCGCTCCAGAGCGCGACCTCGCCGCGGTAGACCTCGTTGCGCGCGATCGTCGTCACCGTCAGGGCGAGCAGCGCCGCGCCACCGAGCACCACACCGCGCCGTCCCACCCAAAGGTAGAAGGCCGCCACCGTGCCCGCGATCACCGGGACGAGCGCCAGATACACCCGATGCTCGGCCATCGTTTGCCGGATCCCAGGGAGCAGCGAGGTGGGCGCGAGGATGGCGAAGAAAAACACCCCGAGAAATCCGATCGCCGGCCGGCGCCACAGACCGAACAGGGTGAGCCCCCCCAACCCGACCACGACGACCACCGGCAGGATGAGCTGCGTCGCGGAGGTCACCCATGAGGTGCCATAGTCGAAGACCAGCGGATGCGGCCAATAGACGAGGCCGAGATATTTCGCGATGGCAGGGAACTGCGTGAGGGCAAACTGCGTCCACGACACCCCCGTGCCGAAACCGATGGTCGCACCACGGTTGCCGCCGGTGCCGGCGACGAGCACCGCCAACGGAATCCACACCGTGGCCAAGCCAAGGTAGGCCCCGCGCCGCAGCCGCCACGCGGCGCGAAAGCTCCCCGCGACGAACGTGCGGTCGTAGAGCAGCGCCACCACCGGCAGCGAGGCGATCACCTCTTTGCTCAGGGCCCCAAGCCAGGCAGCGAGCGTCGCCACGGCAAACCACCCCACGGAGCGGCGCGAAGGCTCGACTCCACGGACGAAAGCATAGAGCGCGGCCAGGTAGAACAGGCCCATCAACGACTCCGTCCGTTGCGCCACATAGGTCACCGATTCGGTCTGCAGCGGATGCACGAGCCAGAGTGCGGCGGCGATGAACGCGAGCGGCAGCGAGTCAGCGCCGAACCGGTCGCGCAGCGCCGGCAGCAGGAGCGTGCGGCGCACGAGGCCGAACAGGGTGAGGCCCGCGAGGACGTGGATCGCGAGGTTGACCGCGTGATAGCCCGCCGGGCTCAGACCGCCTGCGGCGTAGTTGAGCGCGAAGGAAAGATTGGCCAGCGGCCGTCCGCTGGTAGTCACGCCGCCGTCGGGCGGGGACAGCGGGACCGCCAGCGGCCAGAGCTGGCGGATCGTGACGTTGCGCACGATGGTATCCTCGTCGTCGAGGACGAAGACACCGGCGAAGCTGTTGTGAAACGCGAGCCACGCCGCCACCACGAGTCCGCACGCCGCGAGCAAAAGCGCGCGGCGCGAGGAGGACGCGGGGGCGGCGGGCATGCGGAGGACGGATCAGGCGCGGCCGCGGGCCTTCAGGATCGCCTGGCCGTTGCCGGAGTAGATGAGGCGTTTTTCATCCGCGGAGATCTCCGCCGAGGCCACGCCCTCGACAAACGGCTGGATGGTCGGCCAGGGACCGTAGTCGGAGCCGAAGAGGATGCGGTCAGCCCCGAACACCTTCGCCGCCAGCGCAATCCCGCGCGGACCGCGACCCGTGGCGCCTGTATCCAGATAGATGCGACGGAGGCGCTCGCGCGGATTCCGCTGCCCCGCCCGCTCGGTCCGCTGCTCCACAGCCTCGATGACCTGCGCGATGGAGCCGCCGATCATCGTGTGCTGGACGGTGACGTCCGGATAGGGATCGAGCAGATCGGTGAGCGCCAGGGTGATGGCCCCGGCGGCGAGGTGTGTGCTCGTGATGAGCGTCGAGCGCGCCCAGGCGTGGTCGCCGGGGAGGTCGGGCAGCTCGCCGTTGGGCTGGCGCGTGGTGGGCAGGCCGAAATAGGCGTTGGTCGCGCCCACCTCGGGGACCGCACCGGGCGTCGCGGCGGCGCCGCGGTGGATGTAGAGATGGCTGCCGAACTTTTGCGCGACCTTGAAGATCGGTGTGAGATGGCGGGCGCTCTCCAGGGAGATGAAGGCGTCGAGGGGCAGCGTCGCGCCGATGAACCCGAGGTCGCGGTGCGCGCGCTCCAGCTCTTCGGCCGCCCAGTCGGGCCGCGCGGTCGGCAGGGTCGCGAGCGCGAAGAACCGGGTCGGGTGCTTCCGCACAAGTTCGGCGAGATCGTCGTTCTGCGCGCGCCAGAGGGGCCGGGCCTCTTCGGGCGAGAGCACGGTGTCGTAGGACGGGGCGACGACGCCCAGGAGCTGTTTGCGGACGCCGACCTCGTCAAGGTGGCGAAGGCGCTCGGCGATGTCGTAGGTGTGGGTCGCGACCGGCTTGGCATCGGGGGCGGGCGCGGCCTCGCCCTTGGTCAGTGCGAAACGCTCGCCCTTGGCATTGATGAAGTAGCGGGGGCCGGTCTTGCGTTCGCTGAGGAGCTTGACGACGGTCGGCCCGAGCCAGTGGGTGTGCCAGTCGACGATCTCGCCCTTCGGGGGCACAAAGGCCGGCGACGGCTGGGCGGGGATGGACGCGGCGGTGAGCGTGGACGGCAGCAGGCTGCCGGCAGCGGCGCCGAGCGCCGCGGTATGGAGGAACTGACGACGAGTGTTTTTCATGAGGAGAAATCAGTAGCGGAAGGTGAAGCGGGCCTGGGCGCTGAGGGGCTCGAGGAGGTTCGTGGCACCGGCGAAATTTCGCTGGTCGGTGACATTCTGGAAATCGACGTTCACCGCCCAGCGCGGCCGGGTGTAGAAGACGCCGACGTTCAGGTTATGCTCGGCCGGGACCTTGACGGACCCGTCGCCGGTGACGATGTACGCATCGCGCGCCCAGACGTCGGCCCGCAGGCCGAAGCCGTTCGCAAACTGATAGGCGGAGAAGACCGTGACGTTGTTGCGCGGGAGGTTCGTGATGCGCCAGTTGCCGAGGCCGAGGGACGTGCTGGCGCCGATGAGCGAGCCGTTGTCGGCGACCAGCGGGACCGGCGCGGTCGCGCTGTTGTTGATGAAATTGGCGGCGGGGTAGGAGTAGTTCACCCCGAGGTTGAGGCGCGCCGTGGGCTGGTAGCGCAGGCTGGTCTCGACGCCGCGGTAGAGGCCCTTGGCAAGCACGCTCTCCCCGTCCAAGGTGGCCTGATACGTGAGGTCGCGCGTCTGCCGGTAGCCGGCGACGCTGCCGAACAGCTTGTCGGGGACGAGGGTGAACTTGGCGCCGACCTCCTTCAGGTCGCTGACGCTGTGGAAATTTTTCGCCGAGAGCCGGTTCCCCGCCGACCAGGTCGGAGAACCGCTGGTCATGCCGTTCTGCGCCTGCACATAGCTGTAGGTCACGTAGGTGGTGACGCGCGGGCTGACCTTGTAGCTCAGGCTGCCCGAGCCGCTG
>JAPLTR010000753.1 GCA_026398065.1 Verrucomicrobiota bacterium
CCGGGGTGCGAGAGGGTCGGGCGCCGGGGGCCGCGCATTGCCGGCAGCGAGCACGGCCTGCACGCCTACTCGGCGGTCAAGGTCCCGATCCTCTGCGGCCTCTTGCCGGCCCTGAGCTGCTGCCTCCCGGCATGAGCGGCAGTACCTGGGGTACGCGGGGACCCCGGGCGGCAGGACGGCAGGGAACGGCTTCCCACAGCCGTCGCCCTGGCAGTACACCCGGCCATCGGCGGCTGGCGGATTGTCGCGGTACGGCGCAGCGCACCCGTCGCACCGCGCGGGTACGAACGTCTCGTGGACCTTGGCGCCATCGGCGCAGGCCCGGCACCACCGTCCGCACTCGACGCACGTGTGCGACAGGACCCCGGGGCGTAGCTCGACGCGGCGCGGGCCGGTCGCCGCACATGACGCGCACCGGTCGGCCGTCGTGAACTGCTCGCAGCCGACAGAACTACAACGTCGGCGCGTCACGGCTCGCGCCCGTCGTCGTCGGTGAAGCTGGCGTACTCGATGACCTCTCCGTCGACCACCTCCGAGTCGAGCGTGGCGCCGTCCGGTCCGGCCGGGGCGTCGCCGCGCGGTCCCCGGTAGACGCAGTCGAGCACCTGCTGCCAGAGCGGGATCTCGTGGGTCACGTCGAGCGCGGCGCGTGCGCCGAGTCCGCCCCGGTCGAGCACGTCCTTGATCGCTGCGAGCTTCACCGCAGGGGCCATGTCCGGGTCCTCGGCCATGCCCAGGAGCTGTCGGGCGACCCGATCTGCGGCGTTTTCCAAGCGCGCCTTAGCGGCGGCTTTGATGTGCGGCGCGGCGCCTCCGTGCTGGCGGCATACCGTCGCGCCCAGGATCGGCGGGAGCTTGCACTGATCGCCGTTCTTCTTGTGGCCCTGGCACCGCTGCTCCGGTGTCAGGTGCGCGTGCTTCGGGTTGATCCCTCCGCGTCCGCCGTACGGAAACATCTCCTTCGTCTTGCGTGGCTTGCCGATCGGAGTGGATGCCGATTGCTGTTCGTCAATCATTGTAGTTTCCTCGATTCTCGTTGACTTTCGTGTTCTGCCTTCGCCCTCGCCCCGGGGGCGACCCCCTTCTCTGATTGACTCCCCCGGAGGTACCGACCCCCCCGCCCCTATAGGGCGGGGCGAGGGGGTTCGGGAACCTCGCCCCTGCGGGCGGGGCGACCCTGGGGCGAGGTGGGGCGAGGTACTCACGCCGACCCCTTGATCCGGGCGCCTGAACCGTCCGAAGGCGCCACCGAACCAAGCTCATACAACATCGCTCGACCGGTGCCTTGGTCGGTGATCGCGATCCATCCGCTGTCGGCAGCCCGCGCGATTCCGGACCGCTTCGCATCCGTCTTCCCCTTGCCCATCGCCTTCTCCAAACTCTCCTTGCCGCTGAATGGCTTGTTGTGGGTGGCGAAGTGAGCGGCCACAGCGTCGTAGGCCCTGCGGGCCATTTGTTGGGCCTGGTCGTTGCTACGGCTGCCGCCGCCCTCGACCACAAACAGACGCCGAGACGCCGCGTCGTAGTCGAGCGTGATCGGTTCGGTGTCGATGTCGCGGCCGTACGCCTTGAAGTAGCGGCGGGAGTCCGGCGGGGGCTGTCCGTGTTCGCCGCTGTGCTGGTAAAACCAGAACGCATCCGCATCGCCCATCGCCTTCGAGCCGCCACGAATACGCGGCAGACCTTCCCCGTCCTCGCCTGCGCCGCCGTGGCCGGCATGCGCGACGATGATCAGCAGCTCCAGGCCCGCGCGCCGCTTGATCCGCTCCATCGCCTTGAACCAGAACTTGAGCTCAGTGTTCGAGTTCTCGTCCCCTTCATAGGCGCTCCCGATCGGGTCCACGATCAACACGGACACCGCGCGCTCGGTGAGGTAGCGGACCGCGAAGTCTTCTCCGCCCGGCGTCTCGATTGGGAGGCTGTGACCGCGCCAATGCTCGACGTGGAGCCGGTCGGGGTGCTGTGGGTCGAGTTCCCGGAACCAGTCCTGCGCGCGGCGGCCGTCCAACTCGAAATTCCAGTAGGCCACCGCCGTGTCGTCGGTGAGCGCGGTGTCGAATCTGCCCAGGAAAGGCGTTCCGTCTGCGAGGTCTACAGCGAGGTTGAACCCGGCGGTGGTCTTGCCGGCTTTCCACTGCGCGATGAACAGGATGGTCATGCCGGTCCCTGCGATCTGCTTCACGATGAAGCCGTTCTCCGGTAGCGGGTTGGCGAACTGATCGGCCAGCGATCCGAAGACTGGCGGCGCGGTCCAGTTCTCTTCGGCCAGTTCCCGGCGGGCCTGTTCGTTCGCCCAGATGTTCAGCTTCGCGCGCTCGACCGCGACCGACCTTCCGCGCTCCGTCTTGCGTCGGTTGATCTTGTCCCAGATCTCGGCCGGGTCCTTGCCGACTACCTGGGCTGCCGCCCACGCTGCCGCCCCGTCGAACTCCGACCGATAGAACGGACGAGAAGAGCGTTTCGAGCCGTTAGCGCCCACAGGAGGGGTCGTTAACGACTCGCGGAAGGTTTCCTCAATCGCGTCGTACGCCTCATCGGCGGAGTAGCACCCAACAGACGCCTCTTCGAATGCCCAGCACATGACATTGACTAAGGCGTCGTGCCGTGCGACGTGCGGATCGGAGACCAGTTCTCCGAACCAGTTCACCGGGCCATCTAGGCGAGCGCCGCCGTTGTCTTCGTTGTGTTCCGCGCGGAATCGCTTCAGATCCGCATTCGAGAGCGGAACTTCACTGCCGGTCGACTCCATGAGGCGCGCGGCAACGTCGGCGTGCAGCCGTGGGATCAATCCCGTCCTGCGCCATGTGTACATGCCACCGTCGGCCGCCTTCTCGTGCAAGGACGGGCTGAGGATGATTGCTCCATGAGCGCACCGAACTTCGCCCCAGTTCTTGCCGAGCGAACCGGTGCTGTTGCCGAACACCTGACCGCGCGGCAGCTCTGCAAAATAGTGCCCTCGGAGCGGATCGTCAGAACGGGTACTCTGCGCGGGCATCTTGGCGAGGTGGTCGCGCAGGAAGTCGGGGACGTTCTCTGGATTGTCGACGTCGAACGCGATCAAGCCGCTCCGCGCCATGTCACCGGCGATGGCTGCGTCGGGATACTTCTTGTTCCACGTCTTGATTTGTGCGGGGTCGACGGATGAGAATGCTGGCCAGTTCTTGCCGACCACTGATCCGGGATTCTTGAAGCTAATCGTGCCGTCAGGCTTACGTTCACGAATAACCGGCAACGTGTAGATGCCAGCTTCGGCGTATGCGAGCCACGCCTGCAATTTGGACGCCGCCGACTCGGCGTCAGCGGGAATGCGGCGAGTAGCGACGGAACGCCGCGCGGAGGTACGCTTGCGCTTGTTCGATCCAAGGGGAGCGGACACGAGGTTCCTTTCAGGGGTCTCCTCTCCGGGCGGGAGAGAAGTTCGGGTGACCGGGGCCGCGCCGCCATACCTCCGTTAGGTGGCGCGGCTCCCGTTCTTGATCAACTACCGAATATACGGATGCCGATAGGTATTGCGCGAACGCTCGACGAATGGCGTCAGGTGAACCAGTTTGTGCGGACAACGCGAACAATCGTGTAGCCCGATTGCCGCAGGGTCCGGCGCGTCGTCTCCATCGCGTTCTTGCCCGTCACGCGCATCTTCAGGACCGGCACGTTCTCCCGCCGGACACACGGGTTCGGCAGCTGATAGAGCAGCGTGTACCGGCCGCGCTTGTCGGCGTCTCGGGCGCTCACGCGGTCTCCCGCTTGGGGTTGACGCGGACCCGCTCGACCCAAGAGTCGAGTTCGATCTTGTCGAAGAAGAGGCGGCCGAACTTGCCCCCGGCCGGGCGCTCGGCGGGCAGCTCCCCGCGCTTCACTGCCTCGCGGAGCAGCGTCGCCGGGTAACCCGTGCGCGTCACCGCGGCATCCATCGTCAGCATCCGCCGACTCGTACGTCGTACAACCATGATCTCTCCTGTGGGCACAGGAGGGTGCGCATAGCAAAAGCCACGCAAAGCACCCTCAGTGAATGAGTAGGTGCTGCGTGGCTTCCCTGTTACAGGCCACCGCGGGAGATCAATCCCGCTCTTGGCCAAGCCGCTTTCGTCCTCGGAACCAGGCTAGTCGAACTATGCAAGCCCTCGGAACAGCGCATGTGAAGTTGTAGCGATCTCGGTTACTCGGCGCCTCGACGACGTCGCCCTTTCGAAGGTAGCCGAGAGCGCTCCGAAGCGCTAGTCACCGCTTCGTCACGGTCCTATCCGCGCAGGTCAAAGCCTCGAAAAGGCCTGACGGGTTCGCGAAAGTTGATCACATCGGGGTATTCTTGAACGATGCAGAAAGCGTCGGAAGGGGCCAGCGATGGCTGAGCGCAAGATCGGTATTCGGGCCGCGTCCGAGTACACCGGGTTCACCACGAATCAGATCAGCTATGCCGCCAAGACCAGGCGGTTGGCCGGCTACAAGTCGAGCGATTTCGGGCCGTGGTTCTTCGCGCCGTCCGATCTCGACGGATGGGTCGAGTCGATGTCGAACACCCCCACCCCCAAGAAGCGCCGGGCCGCCGCCCGCGTTCGATAGGAGACCGAACATGAACAGCACCACCTACCCGCCGCTCAGTGCGCACACTGGCGCAGACGGCGGCAACGCACCCCGCCTGCTCGGCACACTGCGGGACGGGTTCCGCGTCTACGCCATCTCCGGGTCGGAGGGTCGCGGCTACAGCACCGAAGGCGATCTTGTCCGGACAACGCTCGACAACGTCGATCTGGGCGACATGTTCCGGGAGTTCCTGGACACGCTGGAGATCCAGAACCAGCAGCGTTCGACCCTCACCAACCACCTGTGCTTCCGGACCGACCGGTCCGCTGACGCCGTGGCGCAGACGGTCGGTGACGACGACTACGAGCTGGCGTCGGAGTTCGGCCTGCCGCAGTCGATCCCGTCCAGCCCGGAGGTGCTGACGGTCGGGTATCCGTTCCTCGACTACGACCGCCGCACGAGCTTCACCTGGAAGTTCCTGCGTGACGCGACCCGGGCGGAGGTGGAGGCGGTGCACGCCCGCGTGCTGGCCGCCGACAACAAGCTGTGCACGACGTCGATCCTGCGCCGGGTGCTCGACCCGACGCCCGGCCTCAACTCGGACGGCCGCAACGTTTACGGCCTGTACGCGGGGGACCCCTTCCTGCCCCCGCGCCACGGCTTCAACACCTTCACGGACCCGCACAACCACTACCTGTCGACCCAGTCGGTGGAGCCGGAAGGTGAGGACCTGGACGACATGATCGGCCACATCTCCCACCACGGCTACGGCTCGACGCCGGGGTCGCAGCTGCTCCTGTTCGTGAACCCGGACGACGCGGCGCCGCTGACGAAGATCCGCACAGGGCCCAAGGCCGCGTACGACTTCATCCCGTCGAGCGGTGCCCCGGCCTTTCTGGCGACGGAGACG
>JAPLTR010000147.1 GCA_026398065.1 Verrucomicrobiota bacterium
GTGGGACGCGGACCGCAACACCCGCGAGTTTCTCGCCGCCATGCCCGTCTGGCGCGCCCACGGCCTCCTCGCGTTCACGATCAATTTCCAAGGCGGCTCGCCCGAGGGCTACTCCTCCAAGCAGCCGTGGAGCAACCCCGGCTTCCGCCCCGACGGCACGCCAATCCCGGACTACCTCGCGCGCATGGCCCGCATCATCCAGCGCGCCGACGAACTCGGAATGGTCGTCATCCTCGGCTACTTCTACTTCGGCCAGGACCAGCGGCTCACCGACGAGGCCGCGGTGATTCGCGCCACCGACCTGGCGACCCGCTGGGTCCTCGACCACGGCTGGCGCAACGTCCTCATCGAGGTGAACAACGAGTGCAACGGCGCCTACGACCACCCGATCCTCAAGCCCGACCGCGTGCACGAGCTGATCGAGCGCATCAAGCGCACAACCGCCGCCGACGGCCACCGCCTCCTCGTCACCACCTCCTACGGCGGCAACCATGTTCCGCACGAAAACGTCGTCCGCGCCTCCGATTTTCTCCTGCTGCACGGCAACGGCGTGAAGGTCCCCACCCGCATCGCCGAACTCGTCCGGCTCACGCGACGCGTGCCCGGCTACCGGCCGATGCCGATCCTCTTCAACGAGGACGATCATTTCGATTTCGATCAGCCCACCAACAATTTCACCGCCGCCATCGCCGAATACGCCGGCTGGGGCTACTTCGACTTTCGGATGAAGGGCGAGGGCTTCGCCGAGGGCTACCAGAGCATCCCCGCAGACTGGAGCATCAGCTCTCCGCGCAAGGCCGGCTTCTTCCGTCTGCTCGCCGAGATCACCGGTCACACGCCGGCTGCGGCAAAATAGTCGACGTCCGGACTCCCGGCGCGAACGGCCTTAGCTGCCCGCCTTCTCGCCGGTGCGAGTGGCCAGCAGGGTCAGAAACGGGCCCCAGCGTTCGCCGGTCGGGTCTTCCAGTTGCGGAAAATGCGTCTCGCGCCGCAGCGTCAGCGCGTCGCGGCTGTCCGTGCTGTTCCAATAGTGCGCGGTGCGGGTGACCTGGCTCGGTGCGCCGGCGCCCGGGCCGAAGTCGAGGGTCTGCACGCTCACGCCGAAGCCGCCAAAATATCCTTCGAGCGCCGTCCCGGCGCGGCTCGCGATCGCCTCGGCCGCCTCGGCCCCGAGCCGTTCGCGGAGTTCGCCATAGAACCGTTCGCGCAACGCGTCGCCCGCGGCGGGATACGCCGGGATTTCCAGCCGCTGCGGGTCTTGGGCCGAGACCGTCGCGATCGTCGCCTCAAACGTTTGCCGCACCGCCTGATATTGCCACGTCAGCGCGGCGAGTTCCGCCCATTGCGCGGAGGTCAGGGCAACCTCCGACTCTTTCACCAACTGCCGGACGACGGTCTGTTCCGAGAGCAGCGCGGCGCCATCGGGACTCAGCCCCGGCGACAGTTCGATCCGCGCGCGCTCGGACGTGACGCGAGCGACGGTGCCGCGCACCATCGGCCGTGAGTTCGTGAGCGCACCGGACGGAGCGATCGTCGGCATCGCCCGCGCCGTCGTGGCCTCGCTGGCCGCCGGCAGTTCCCGGTCCTTCGTGCTCCACGCCAGACCTGCGACCAAGGCCGCAAGGAGCGAAGCCGAAATGATCACAGGGCGGGCGGTCATACCATCAAATGAAACGCTCCTTCCGGCCGTCGCGACATTTTTTTAAAAATTTTACTAAAGTCTCTCCGCCCCCGGCCGACCCAGAGGGAAAATGCGGCGATTTTCCGGCGAAATTTGCAGCCTTTACGTAGCAACAACCCATCCGTCGCCGCCCTCATCGAGCCGGCTAGCCGATGGCTCGGACCATCGCAAAAACTCAGCGATCGTCACCCAAGCGGAAGGTGAGCGTGCCCGAATAAATCCCGCTGGCGCGCGCCGGCTGCCCCGAAGGACCGGCGACGTCCGCGGCCTTGAACTTGGAGCCCATGGCCGGGATCGCGTGCAGGATCGAGAGGTTCCCCGCTGGAAAATCGGCCATCGTCTGTGGGTGCGTGATACGCGGCGTCCCGACGCGCAGAAACGCCCCGTCGGGCACACCGGAGATTGCGAGCGGTCCGGTCGCCGTGCCCAGCCGGGCCCGGCGAACGCCGGCAAAATAGCCCTCAAACTCCGGAAACGTCCAGGCCACGCCGGGCTGCTGGTCGCGGCGCACGGTTTCATGCCACCCGAGCGTGGTCCCCCGCATGCGGTTCTGCCAGACACGCGACGGGCCTTCCCCGAGCCACGTCATCCCGGTCATCTGCTCCTCGGGGAAATCGAACGTGATGCCATGATGGAGAAACTCGCCGTCGAGGGCGTAGCGATACGCGAGCCGCAGCGTGCCGTCGGCGGAGAGCGTCCAGCGCGCGAGCTCGAGTCCGGCGACACCGCCGCTCTCCACCCACGCCGTCGGCTGCCGGGTCGCCTCATCGACTCCGGTCCCGCTCGCGACAGTGCCCGGGCCGACCGGCGCCGGGAAACGTCCGGCCGCATGGCCGAGGCGCATCGACTTGAGCGCGACGGCGCGCCCGTCGGCGGTGCGGAGGCCCGACAGGCGCACGGCTGCGACCATCTGCGGGGGAAAGTCGAACTTGAGACCGTCACCCGGCCGGCGCGACGAATCGTACACCGTGCGCCACGTCGTGCCATCGGCGGACAGTTCCAGCTTGGCCGCGATCCACGGCTGGTCGCGGTCAAACGTCAGGGAGAGTTCGAGGGTGTTCGCCGGCTGCGGCGTGGCCAGCCGCCGCGTGAGGGCCGTCGCGTCGGCGTCGGCAAACGTGAGCCAGGTCACTGGCGCCGCGGCCACCGGCCGGGCAAAGGCCAGACGCGGCCCGCGGGAGAGCGCGGAAACCTTTTCTCCGCGGCGAAACGCCCGGAGCAGTCCCGTCGCGGCGTCGAACTCCGCGCTCACCTCGCCGGCCCGCAATGTGATCGCGCTGGCGCTGGCTTCGGCGGTTGGACGGGTGGCGCCCGCGGCGGCCGGAGAAATGGCGACGCGCTCCGCGAGCTTCGGCGTGGGCCAGGTCCACGTCCACAGCTCCGCGCCACCGGGATCGGCCGCGGTCAGCGCGAGGGCATCGGCGTCCCGCCAGTTGGCCGGCAGCGTCAGCGCAAGCGACCCAGTCGCATGCGGTGCGACCGCCGGCCCAGGCACCGCGCCGGACGCGAGCGGCGCCGCGTCGTTCGCGCCGAAGCGGACAAGCCGCCACGAAAAGCGACAGGCCGC
>JAPLTR010000196.1 GCA_026398065.1 Verrucomicrobiota bacterium
GCACGCGCCCCACCCCGGCGAGGATGTGCAGGGTCTGTCCGAGCGGATGAGTGTGCCAGGCGGTTCGTGCGCCCGGCTCGAAGGTCACGCGGGCGGCGCGCACCGACGAAGCCCCGGGCGACGTGGACAACTCGTCGATCCACGCCGTCCCGGAAAAATACCCGGCCGGCCCTCGCTTAGTCCCATTCGTCGCGGCTCGCGTGATGATCATGGCAGAAGCCTGCCCTGGTCGCCCGCCGACCTCAAGCCGCGCCACCGTCCGATACCGACACATGGAGGCGGCTCTCCGGTTTGTCCGCGGCCAGCCGGATCATCCGGTCATGGCGAAACCCCAGCTTCTCCAGCAAACGCCCCGAACGCTCGTTGTCGGGTGAGGTGATCGCGACGATGCGCGGCAGTTTCAGCCTGTCCCGTCCGTAGGCCAGGGCCGCCGCCGCCGCTTCAAACGCGTAACCGCGCCCCCAATACCGTTCCAGCAGGGCAAACCCGAGGTCAACGTCGTCCAACCCCTCGCGCTTGAGCAGGCCGCATATTCCGAGTGGCGTTGCCAGATTGTCTTTGGCTTCGACCAGCCACAAACCGAAGCCGAACCGTTCATACATCGCCCGGGGTCCGGTCCGGATGTAGCTCTGTGCGTCGTCGAGCGTGCGGATCCCTCGGTCACCGATGAACCGCTTCCACGCCGGTTCGTTGACCAGTTCCAGGACCAGGCCCGCGTCACCGGGTTCGAGTTCGCGCAAACGGAGCCGCGGAGTTTCGAGAGAGAATATCATAAGGGCTGGGCGATAAGTCGCTCATGGTGCCGTTCGTCACGCGGCTGTAACTCAAAATTGGGGGAAAATTCCGACCGTTGGATACAAGATTGGGAAATATTCCCCGACGACGACTAGCGGATCTTTGGATCCCATTTGTCCTTACCCTCTGCAATGCAGCACCAAAGCCCAAAATTTCCCCTTGGCACGCCGAATGCAAAACTCGCGCGTATGTCAGACGCCCGCTCCCACACCGATTCCCTGTCCGCCTCGCCCTCAAATCAAGAAGGCTCGACGCTGGTTTCGCTCGTCGCCGCGAAAGCCGGCCGCGAAGTCGTGTGGGTGCTGATCGCCGGAGCTTTTTGTGTGGTGGAGGCGCTCGTGTTTCTGACCGAGCTGCCCGCCTCGAAGCTCTTCCACCGCCGCGAGCCCACAAAGGTCGCCGGCCACGGCCGCCGCTGAGGCGGCCGGGGCGCGTTCGCCCTCAGCCCGCCGCCAGCTTTCGCTGGACCGCAAAGACGTCGCGCAGGGTCAGGCTCAGCTTGTCCTGGAGCGCCTGCAGTTCGCGGTAACGTGCCACGTTGGCCTTGTTCGGACTACAGCGCGTCGCCTCGTCCAGCGCCACCGTGCCCGACGTAAAATCCGCGAGCTTCGCCTTTTTGTTGCCGCTGAGCAGCGCCACGCACCAGGCCGCCTGCAGCGCCCCGCCGAGCGCCGCGCCCTCGTCCTCCACCATCGCGACGACCGGCACGCCAAAGATGTCCGCCATGAGCTGACGCCAGACGGGCGACTTCGCCCCGCCGCCGGTCACCCGGATCTCCTTCGCCTTCACGCCCAGCGCGGCGAGACGGCGCAGACCGTAGTTCATCCCCATCGTCACGCCCTCCATCGCGGCACGGGCGAGGTGGCCCGAAGTGAAATTCTGCTGATTCAATCCGAGCAGCACCCCGGAGCCGGCCGGGACGTTCGGGGTCCGTTCGCCCGCCAGATAGGGCAGCAGCACGAGGCCGCCTGCGCCCGCGGGGGCCGCGGCGATGGCGGCGTTGAGCGCGGCGTGGTCCTGCCCGAAGAGCGCGCGCATCTGCTCCGTCACGGTCGTGACGTTCATCGTGCAGAGCAGCGGCAACCAGCCGCCGCTCGACGAGCAGAACGCCGCGATCTCGCCCTCAGGGTCGACGACGGGCTGGCCCGCATAGGCGTAGATCGTCCCGCTCGTGCCGAAGCTCGCCGTCACCACCCCGGGTACGACGTTGCCCGTGCCGATCGCGCCCATCATGTTGTCGCCGCCGCCCGCACTGACCACGACCTCGGTCGAAAAGCCGTAGCGCGCGGCCAGTTCGGCGCGCAGCGTGCCGGCGGCCTCGTGCGAGCCGGAGAGCGGGGGCAGCCAGTCCGCCAACCGGCGGTCGATGGCAGCGATCGCATCGCGGGACCAGGTGCGCTTGCGCACGTCCATGAGGGCCGTGCCCGAGGCGTCGCCGAACTCCATGAAGTAGTTTCCCGTGAGGAAGAAATTCAGGTAGTCGTGCGGCAGCAGTACATGGCGGAGCTTCGCGTAGTTCGCCGGTTCATGGCGTTTCAACCAGAGGATCTTCGGCGCGGTGAAGCCGGGCAAAATGAGATTGCCGGTCTTCCGGATCGCCGCCTTCGGCCCGCCGAGCTTTTTCGTGATGATCGCACATTCGGCCGTCGTGCTCGTGTCGCACCACAGCTTGGACGGACGGATGACGTTGCCCG
>JAPLTR010000889.1 GCA_026398065.1 Verrucomicrobiota bacterium
GTCGTCTTTCTCACCGGCCACGAGGATCCCAACAAGCCCGACTCCGCGATCCATTGGGAAGACTACGGCTCGCTCGGGGCGACGCTCTGCCTCTACATGGGCATGAAAAATCTGGAAACCATCACGCGCCGCCTCCAGGCCGGCGGGATGCCCCCCGAGACCCCCGCCCTCGTCGTGCAGTCGGCCACCACCGGCGAACACCGGCAGATCCTCTCTTCCGTCGCCCGGGTCGCCCTCGAATCCGAGCACGCCGGCTTCGGCGCCCCCGCCATCGTCGTGATCGGACAGGTCGCCGCGCTCTCCGACCGCCTCGGCTGGTTCAACCTCGCCCGCGCCCAGACCCCATGACCGTCGCGCTCATCGACAACGGCTCCCTCGAACCCGCCGCCACGCGCAATCTCCGCGTGGTCGCGGCGTCGATTTCCGCCGCCACCGATGTGACCGTGCACCCCGTTTCCTGGAAGCACAGCGACCGCATTCCCCTCGCCGCCCTGGACGGCGATCCGGCCGGGACCACCGTCGGACCGTTCGTGCGCAGTCAGCTCGCGCTGGGCGAACGCCACTTCGTGTTCGTGCCCTTTTTCATCAGCGCGCAGGGAGCGATCGGGTCGGCCTTGCGGAGCGATCTCGAAAAACTCCGCACGCCCGAGACGCCCTTTGAGCTCACCTTCACCCCGAGCCTGGCCGACGGCGGCGTGATTGCGCCGATCGTCGCCGCCCGCGTGCGCGAGACCATCGCCCTCGCCGCGCTCGACCATCCTCCGGTGATCATCGTGGATCACGGCGGCCCCTCGCCCGCCTCGGCGGCCTTGCGCAATCAGATCGCCGACGAGGTGTGCATGATTCTGGGGAGCGATGTCGGTCCCGTCGCCGCCGCCTCGATGGAGGGCGGGGATCACGCGCACAACCACCCGCTGCTCGCCGAGCAACTGCGCGCCCCCGGCTTCGACGCCGGCGATGTCGTCGTCGCCCTGCTCTTCCTCTCGCCCGGCCGCCACGCCGGCGCCGGCGGCGACATCGCCCAAATCTGCGGCGCCGCCGAGACCACCCATCCCGCGCTCCGCTGCCACCTGACCGACCTCGTCGGGACGCATCCGCTCGCCGCCGACACCCTCGCCGCAGCCTTGCGCGCCACCCTCTCCTCCCTCCACGCTCCCCTTTCCGCATGAGTTCCACGCCCGCCACGCCTCCCACCGCAGCACCCGCCGCCAAGCCCCTCGCCAAGAACGAGGGCCTCAAGGCGACGAGTAATTTCCTTCGCGGAAACATTCTCCGCGATCTCGCCGACCAATCCACCGGCGGCATCACCGAGGACTCCGGCCAGCTCACCAAATTTCACGGCATCTACGCGCAGGACGACCGCGACCTCCGCAACCAGCTCCGCAAGGAGGGCAAGGAAAAGGCCTTCAGCTTCATGGCCCGCATCCGCGTCCCGGGCGGCGTCTGCACGCCCGCGCAGTGGGTCACCCTCGACTCGCTCGCCGACACCCACGCCAACGGCACGCTCAAGCTCACCACGCGCCAGGCCTTCCAGTTTCACGGCATCCTCAAGGGCAACCTCTGGTCCGCCATCAACGGCGTGAACCGCGCGCTCCTCGACACGCTCGCCGCCTGCGGCGACGTGAACCGCAACGTGATGTGCAATCCCAACCCCGAGCAGTCCGCCCTCCACGCCGAGACGCTCCGCATCACCAAGGCCATCGCCGACCACCTCCTCCCCCGCACCCGCGCCTACCACGAGATCTGGGTCGGCGGCGACACCCTCGTCGCCGGGGGCGAACCGGAGTCCGAGCCGATCTACGGCGCGACCTACCTGCCCCGCAAATTCAAGATCGTCGTCGCCATCCCGCCGAGCAACGACGTGGACATCTACGCGCACGACCTCGGTTTCATCGCCATCGCCGACGCCTCGGGTAAAAAACTTCTCGGTTTCAACATCACCGTCGGCGGCGGCCTCGGCATGTCGCACAACCAGGCGGAGACCTTCCCGCGCATCGCCGACGTCCTCGGCTTCTGCCGCGTCGACCAGGCCGTCGACGTCGCCGAAAAGATTCTCACCACCCAGCGCGATTTCGGCGACCGCACCGACCGCAAGCACGCCCGCCTCAAGTACACCATCGAGGACCGCGGGCTCGTGTGGTTCCGGGAAGAGGTGGAGCGCCGCCTCGGCTACCGCCTCGGTTCCCCCCGCGCCTTCGAGTTCACGCACACCGGCGACCGTTACGGCTGGGTCGACGGCGAAAACGGCACGAGCCACTATACGCTCTTCCTGATGAGCGGCCGCATCAAGGACACGCCCGAGCTGAAGCTGAAGACCGCGCTCCGCGAGATCGCCCTCGCGCACAAGGGAGACTTCCGCCTCACCGCCAACCAGAATCTCATGATCGCGAGCGTCCGCCCGGAGGAGCGCCCCGTGATCGAGGCCCTGCTGAAGAAGCACAAGCTCGACACCGCCAACAACGCCTCCGGCCTCGCCCTCAACGCGATGTCCTGCGTCGCGCTGCCCACCTGCGGCCTCGCCCTCGCCGAGAGCGAACGCTACCTGCCCGAGCTCGTGGCGATGATCGAAAAGGAAATGGAGGCCGCCGGCCTCCGCGACGACGAGATCACGCTCCGCATCACCGGCTGCCCCAACGGCTGCGGCCGCCCCTACCTCGCCGAGATCGGCTTCGTGGGCAAATCCCCCGGCAAGTACAACGTGTACCTCGGCGCCGCCTTCAACGGTTCGCGCCTCAACACGCTCTACAAGCCGAATGTCCCCGAGACGGAAATCGTCGCCCTCCTCGGCCCGATCATCCGCCGCTACGCCTTGGAGCGGAACAAGGGCGAACGCTTCGGCGACTTCGTGACCCGCACCGGCTACGTGAAGCAAACCGGCACCCCGGCCGACTTCCACGACAAGGTTCCCGGCGCCACGGCCGCAGCCCCTGCGGCGGCTGCGCCCGCCACCCCGGCGTAAAGTTCAACCGATCAAACGGTTCTAGTCTTCCAGGCGTCGCGCATCCCGCGGCGCCTTTTTCATGTCCCGGTTTCCGGGCAAAAAAAGAGGACGGGCCGCCTACCCCTAAGCGGCCCGTCCATTGCTTTCTTACTTACCCCAATTCTCCCCCGCTAAGCGGAGGAGAAAATTGAACTGTACCTCTATGATAGCATCGGTCCGCGAATGTTCCAAATTGAGCACAAAGATTTTTTGCACGGCATTAGTTTTCGCCCCACCCGGCCGAATCCCGCCTTATGCGTAGGGGATGGGGTAGCCTTTGTCCTCGGTCCGTTTCTTCTTGGGCCGGGGCTCCAGCCACAAGCGTAAGATCAACTCCGCCAAGTTCTTCATGCTGATCCGCTGCATCCCCTCGTGCCGCACGGCGTCTTTGAAGGCCGGGACGACCCCGCAGCGTTCCTCATAATAGCGCCAGAGTTCCGTATCCAATTTGGCCGCCGCGACATGCTCATCGGGAACAGATTTTGCGAGCGCGCGAACTTTATCCTCCCAGAACTGTCTCTCGCCGCGATGACCCTGCCAGTAATCGAAAATCCGCTGCTCGCTACGATTGAGGCTCATGCCGCCAACGTGCGAGCCGTCACCCGAAAAACAACTGCAAAACCCGCCTCCACCGCGACGTTGCAATCAACCCCCTCCCAGCCTTAACTTCCGCCTGTCAGCCAAACCTCATTTCCTTCCATGTGGCAAAAATTCAAAGAGCAGATTCCCGCCGTCATTCTCACCGCCCTTCTCGTGATCGGCGGTGCGTTCTGGGTTCATCAGCAGACCGTCGCTGAACTGAGCACCAAGCAGACCCGCGATCTGGGCACGCTGCGCGACGCCAACGAAGCCCTCAAGGCCGCGTCCGAGGAAAATCGCCGGCAGATCGAGGTGACCAACAAGCTCCTCCGCGACGCCATCTCGAAGCGCGAGGCCGACATGTTCCGCACCGACGAGGAGATCCAGAAGCTCAACGTCGAGCGCATGGACGCCCTCGCCGACGCCATCGCCAAGAAGGTCCAGCCCTACAACCCGCTCCCGAAGTCGGCCGAGGAAGCCGAGAAGATGCAGACCGAGCAGGTCGACAAGGTCTCGTCCCGCATGGCCGACAAGATCCAGCCGATCCTCGCCGAGATGTCGAAGGACCAGAACCTCACCCGCGAATCCATCGAGAAGTACAGCCAGCGCATCTCCGACCAGGTCGGCAATGTCCTCACCGCCGAGCTCGCGAAAAACCAGCAGCTCCAGAACAACATCGCGAACACCCAGGTCGTCGCGCAGGACTCGCTCAAGCTCTCGCACGAAATCACCGCGCTCTATCTCAGCTCGTTCAAGGACCAGGGCCTCATCACCCGCCTCCTCACCCTGCCGGCCGCCGTCGTCAAGGACGCCGCCAGCCTCAGCATCGTCACCAGCAGCGAGCGCAAGAAGAAGGAAGAGGAGCTCGTCGCCAAGATGGCCAACCTCGACAAGCGCCTCGCCGAAATCCAAGCTCAGGCCCCGACGAAATAACTGCGTCCTTCCGCCCTTCCGGCTCGTTTTCCAGCCACGCGAGTTGTCTCGCGTGGCTTTTCATTTTTCCGCCCTGCCTCGCACGCCACGACCCGTCGGCGCGGAGAGGGCAAACGGCTCCGCCACTTCGGCCATCGTGCGGTCAGCCCGCGCCACCCGGAAGAGAATCTCCCGCCGACTCGAGTCCGCCAACGCACGAAGCCCGCAGCCCATCTGCGGAGCTTTGCGCCTAACGACCATGTTAACGGCCCCCCCGCCAACGCCCTCCGCCAACGATCGATTCACTAAATTGTGGAACGTATTTCCCCCTCGTCCCGTCGCCGCCAGTGGCGCAGCACCCGGTGTCGCGGCACCGCGGTGGCGTGGCCGCGGGCGGTCGCCACCAGTTCGTTGCGCACCAGCGAGGCGAGCGCCGTCTGCACCGCGCTCTTGGAGAGACCCGTCTCCTCGGCGATCATCCGCAGGCTCGCCGCCACCGGCTTCCAGGCGCTCCGCGCCGCCCGGCCGTAGAGGAAGAGGTAGACCAGAAACGCCGCCGGCCGCCGATCGTGTCCCACCAAGTCGCGCATGAGCACGTCGAACACATAGTCATCCACTGGCACGGTCTCGCGAAAACGGGGCATCCGCCCAGCATTCCGCTCTACCGATAAACGGACAAGACTTTCTGCGTCCCGCCCCGCTGCCGGCTCGACCGCCGGCCCGCGCCCCGCCTACGGTGCGGCCGTCATGATCCGCCAAATCAAGTTCGTCAGCATCCCGGTGCGCGACCAGAACCGCGCGCTCGACTTCTACACCGGCAAACTCGGCTTTACGATCCTCGCCGACAAGCCCTTCGACCAAAAACAGCGCTGGATCGAGCTGCGCATCCCCAAGGCCGATACCCATGTGGTGCTTTTCACGCCCGACGAGCATCAGAACCGCATCGGCACCTTCAGCGGCATTTCGTTCCAGTGCGACGATGTGGAAGCGACCTACGCCGACTATGTGGCCAAGGGCGTGAAATTCCGGAGCCCGCCCCAGAAGCAGCCCTGGGGCACCTTCGTCATCTTCGAAGACAGCGAGGGCAACTCCTTCGTGCTCGGTACCGCGAAATAACGCCACTCCTCCAGCTACATCTTCAGCGTGAGCTGGAAATTGTAGCTGATCGGCTGCTTGAGCGCGAAGGAGATCGGCACCGTCTCGCGCGCCGGACTCGTGTAGTCGCCGCCTTTCGGGCGCAGCGCGGACGCCGTCTGCGCGATCGATGAATACTGCGGGCCGCGGTCGTTGAGGAGATTGTTGATCACGAGATTCGCCTGCAGTTCCCGGCGGTTCTTGAAGCGCCACGAGTAGTTCATCGTCGCGGTCACGATATAGTAGTCATTCGGCGTGTAGACCGGCGTGTAGGCATCGACCGTCGGGTCGTCGATCGCCGTGAGCGGATTGGCCGGATTCGCGATGGTGTCGGAGCCGCGCGAGCCGATGATCTGCTTGCCGCGATAGCGCACGC
>JAPLTR010000411.1 GCA_026398065.1 Verrucomicrobiota bacterium
ATGATCGTCGGGCAGAAGCTCGCTCTCGGCCGAGCGCACGCCCACACTGTCGTCACCGCCCACGTCGCCGAACACACCATCACCGTCGACTTCGTCGACGGCGGACGCCGCACCTTCCGCCGAACCACCGACCAACCGGTCAGCAGCTGGAAGGCCCAGACGCCCCGCACCCCCTCAGTTTCCTAGCCCGAACGTCAAGGATCAGGTGAGAGCCGAACGTCAAGCATCAACTGGGACCAGACATCGACGCGTGCGGGCATGCGCTCACAAAGGATGGCGACGATGCGCCATAGAATTGACAGCGCTGCAACTGATGCTCTCGGCTGATTGACCGGAGGCGTCCTCGTGTGCCGACAGATCGCCGGCGACGGGACGAGCCGATTTGGCTGTCGATAATCGCTGCGTATCGCATGGCAATTTTGGAGCAGCGAGCACGGCGACGTTTCGACGCAGAACTTTGCTAAGTTGACTTGAGCGGTTACGCTACCAGGGCTAACGTGACTGAGTAGAGTTGATACGCAGTCACGGCGTAAGACACATCGCATTACGCGGTTCAGTCAGCTTTGGGATGAGAGACAAGATGCCACCGTTCAATATCGGCAACCGCAGGTTTCGCACGAAGTCTTCAGCACTCGAGGAGTTGCGGCGCATCCTCAACGGTGCTCCGATCGGAGAACCAATAACCGGCGACGACGGGTCCCTAGTGGCTGATCTCCTTTACGATGGCCGTCACCCGGAGGCGGCTGAGAAGATTGGCGTTGGAGTCGACTACATCGAGGTGCGTCCGGCTAGTTACCATACCCGTTGCTTCTGGATCGTTCGAACGGACGGCAGCGAAGCGGATTTTTCGATGATGACAGCGATGAATGGTCAACCTTCTGCGAAAGCCCGAGTTAGTGCTGCGCTGCGTGAAGAGGTTCGTGATGAGGTCGAACAGCACCGGCACAGCCTGCCCGACGATGTTGCCTGCGCCCTGTGCGGCTCAATGACCTCCCCCGAATCGGCATATATGACCTATCTTGACCCTACGTTCGATCAGATTGCTACGACCTTCGTAGACAATCACGGCGGGTGGCAAAACATTGCTGAGGAACGCGTGGGGCCGTACGGGCGAAAGCTAAGCAACAGAGATCTTGCTGAAGACTGGGCAAGGTTTCACCGAACGAACGCTCGACTTTTTCCTGCCCACCCCGTATGCAATCTGAGCAGACATAGAGGCCCGAGGTAATACAAGGCACAGGGGCAACCGCGTTGGACTCGACCAATGTCGGGTCGACTGCGTTGCTGAAGTATTAAGTAGGGTTGGAGCCTGTATTTGTACTAGCACGGTGGATTTTGAGGCACGCCGGGTAGACGGTCCGTACCACGCGCTCACTCAAGAGCCACCCAACCCGCCATATAGCCTTGCACCATCATTCCGTAGACGTCTGTGGGGCGCTACCTTGCGACACTTTCAAGGTGCGCTGCGGTGCTTGACCAACCTGATCGCAGTCCAGTACCCCAAATAAGCTGCGACAAGCTTCGACACTGACATGCCTGAACCCAACTTCTTCCCATTGGATCGTATACTCATCGAGCGCAAGAACGTTTTCCGCATATCTCGCCTCGAGGACCGGGTTATGCCCGCAGCTGTAGGCTACGCCGTAGGGCTTACCGTGCACGAAGGCGGCATACTGCGGCTTGTACGGACCAGCGCCGTTCTGCCGCCACTGAAGTAGCTCCGCCGGAGTTGCTGTGTGCTCCAAGTAGAGCCGCTCCAATAGTTCTTTGACCTTCGTATGCGAGCTACGCGATGAGAGAATTGCAACTATGTTTCCGTCGAGCGTACTCGGCGCGGGAGTACCTGGCTGATTCTTCCAGTAGAAGAGCCACGCTTTGACTTTGCCCATTTGTCCTCGTGCCAGTTGTACTCGTGGGGGTGTGGAAGTTTAGGACTCGCTAGCAGGTGAGTCCGTACCTGCAAGATTTGCTTCTTCACCGTTACTAGGCAGAGTGTCGGTCTTCTTAAGTTTCGCCTCAAGTCCAGTCACTTCCGCGAAGCCGTCGGCCGTTCCGCATCTCTTGATTAGCCACTTCACAGCAGCCGGTGTATATGTGTAGTCGTTATGCGGCATGTCATAAACACAAAACTCGGATCTTGTAATTTCAGGAGAAGCTGAACCACGCACTGGCCGCCAACCTTGTTTTCGCCATACGCTAGCAAGTGTGTTGCTGTTGAATACGAAAGGAATTTCGGCTTCAACTGCGCGAGCGACCTGCCTAGGCTTCAAGTTGTTGGCGTTAGACACGGGCACCGTGCGATGCTTTGTGATGACGTAACCCTTATTTGCCGCGATCTCCTCCGCTACTATTCTCTGCTCGTCCGTCAGGTCCTTATCATTGACAAACTGCAGAGATAGATCTCCTTTGCGGTTGCCGCTTTCAAGAATTATTGTGAGGCGCATGCAGTATCGCGGGTCGCGCGAGACGGTGTCATCTAGCCCTGCGTCGTACTCGGTCAGGAAAGTCCGAAGGTCGGCTGGTAGAGACTTGGTCATCCGCAATAGATCCTGTTTACCTTGATCAGTAAACCCACCAATGAATACGGGAAAGTGCAAGTTCTTCCCGAGGGAATTTTCACTGCCGCCAAATGAAGTGATAAACTCCTCGTAATTCAGGAGCATTGAGTGGCATTCACCACTAACGATGGTGAGAAGCGCTTCGTCTGAGCCCGTGTGTCTATGCTCGATCTTGTTGCGCAATCGAATAAAGAACTCAATGTTAGCTCGTACGGCGCTCTGCGGAGAGGAAAACTCCTCTCGAACAAACCACTCAAGTGGCTGAGACATGCGTTCGCCGTTGATGTACTTGTAGCGCAGCGGCTTCTCTGACAGAATGACGTGGTAGTTCCCGCCCAACTTCATCCACTTCGCCTGGAAAGCGTAAAGTCGCACACCGACCGATGGTGACTGCTTAGCGCTGCACGCGGGAACTGGTCAAGAGCTGCATTCCCTACACGCCCGCGCCCCGCTATACGCAGCTCACCACAGCATCGGAATTGCTGCGATGGTCTTGTCGTCGTGGCGCTTCGCTCGGGGAATGAGCCGGCCGTCCGGGTCGGTGATCATCTCCCACTGGCGCACGCGCGAGAAGGGCGGACAGCTGTTCTGCGTTCTGCTAAGCGATTTCGTGCCAGGCTTGCTGTTTGAGGTGGTCAAGAAGGTCCGCGGCGCCGTCCGTTGCAAGAACGACCCACGCGATGTGGGCGGCGGGAATTGTTGCCGTGACGGCGTGATATGCGGCGTCGGGGCCGGTCTCGGCGATCCAGTAGCCACCAAATCGATTTCGGTGGCTGCGCTGCGCGCGCTGGAGGGCGCCCAGAGTTGCACGGTGCTTGTCGGTGTAGCCGGGCCCGATGACGAGCACCTGCGCCGCGTGCTGACGAGCTGGGCCTTCAACATCACGGTGAGCAGCGGCGGTACCCCGGACGACGGCACGCGCCGGGCGCTGGCGTGGTTGGAGCGGCACACGCGGCCCGTGTCCGACCTCGGGAAGCCGGCCGTGGCCCGGACGATTCTCGATGCCCTGACGGTGACGGCCGAGGGCACGGCCGCAGCTCCGGGGACCGTGCAGCGCCTTCGGGGCGTCGTCGTGAACGCCCCCGAGTACGCAGTGGAGCGCCGGCTCCTCGACCGGAACCCGATCACGAGCCTGGCGTGGAAGGCGCCCCGCACCGTGCAAACGCTCGACCGCCGCGTCGCGGTCAACCCGCGGCAGGCTCGCGCGCTGCTCGACGCCGTCGCCGTGCAGAAGCCGAGCGGGGCGCGGCTGGTCGCGTTCTTCGGGGCGATGTACTACGCGGCACTCCGGCCGGCCGAGGCGGCGACGCTGCGGACGTCGAACCTCGCCCTGCCTCCGGACGGCTGGGGAGAGCTGGTGTTGGAGTCCTCGACGCCGGCCGCGGGTGCGTCCTGGACCGACAGCGGCCGGCGCCGAGAGGAGCGCCAGTTGAAGCACCGGGCGCGTGGTGAGACGCGGGTGGTTTCGTCCCCGCCGGCTCTCACGGCCCTCCTGCACGCGCACCAGGAATCGTTCGGCAACGGCCCGGGCCGGCTGCTGTTCGGCGGTGTGCGGGGCGGGGAGCTGGCGGAGAGCACCTACTGCCGGACCTGGCGGCGCGCCCGGGCCGTCGCCCTGTCCCCCGTGGACGTCGCCTCTCCGCTCGCCCGCCGGCCCTACGACCTCCGCCACGCCGCGGTGTCCACGTGGCTCAACGCCGGGGTGCCGCCGACGCAGGTCGCCGCGTGGGCCGGCCACAGCGTCGCCGTGCTCCTGCAGATCTACGCGAAGTGCCTCGTCGGCCAGGAGGACGCCGCCCGCCGCCGGATCGACGCCGCGCTCGGCGAGAGCTGAACTTTGGCACGCCCGTGGCACAGATACCCGCCGGACATCGGTGCCGGCCGGACACAGCCGGACACCACAAGATCGCTCGCTGACGGCGTAGGTGCTGGTCAGCGGGCGATTCTGCTGGGTGCGGGTGGGTGCCCCCGGTGGGGGTCGAACCCACACTGTGACCCTTTTAAGGGGCCTGCCTCTGCCGGTTGGGCTACGGGGGCGCGGGGCCCAGGGTATTGGGCCGTGTCCGGCCGGTGTCGGTGCCCGCCGCTAGCGTCGCCCGCATGACCGACGTCGTACCCCCGTGGGAGC
>JAPLTR010000780.1 GCA_026398065.1 Verrucomicrobiota bacterium
GACTAGCTGTAAAGCACTTGCCGGATTTTGCCGATGTCTTCGCTCTCGAGATATTCATCATAGGTCATGAGCTTGTCGATGACGCCTTTCGGGGTGATTTCGATAATCCGGTTGGCGATGGTCTGGACGAACTGATGGTCATGCGAGACGAACAGAACGGTTCCTTTGAAGTTTATAAGGCCATTGTTCAACGCGGTGATCGACTCGAGATCGAGATGGTTCGTCGGCTCGTCGAGCAGCAGCAACTGCGGCTCCTCGACCAGCCCACGCGCGAGCAGCACGCGGCGCTTTTGTCCCGCCGACAGAGCGGCAAATTCGTGATCCGCCGGCAGTCCCATGCCCTCGAGCAATCGCTCGACGCGGTCATGGCGCTCCCAGTCGTTGTGCTCCTCGTACGAGCCGCCCTCGCCCTCGACCACCATGCGCACCGTACCGGTGAGCCCCGCCGGCACCTCCTGCCGCAGTGTCGCGAACACCGCGCCCGCCTGGCGGAACACCTGCCCCACGTCGGCGTTCAGCTCCCCCGTGATCACCTTCATCAGGGTCGACTTGCCCGCACCGTTGCGCCCGACGAGACAGACGCGCTCGCCCCGGTCAATCTGGAGATTGACGCGATCAAGCAACGGCGCGCCGCCGAAGCTCAGGCTGACATCGAGGAGACTCACAATGGCCATGGGAACCGGCCAGCTTGGACCACGCCACCCCTCAAGAGCAAGGCCGGTGTTCGAGGCCGCTCGGCAGTGCTTCTGTCGTTTTTCTCTGTGCCTTCGTGCCCCGGTGATGCAATTACCTCTCCACCGTGTCCTCGGTCTCTCGCTACAACATTCTCGGGGTGGGCGTCTCCGCCCTGACGCTCTCCCGCGCTCGCGACCTTGTTCTCGGATGCCGCGCGCAACTTCGTTGCGGCTATGTGTGCGTGACCGGAGTCCATGGCGTGATGGAAGCCCAGGACGATGAGGCACTGAAACGCATCTACAACGAGGCGTGGCTCTCCACCCCCGACGGCATGCCGCTGGTCTGGCTCGGTCCGCCCGGTGTCGAGCGCGTCTACGGCCCCGATCTGATGCTCGCGGTCTGCGACGCCGGCCGCTCCGTCGGGCTCACCCACTACTTCTATGGCGGGACCGAAGGGCTTGCCGAAGTATTGCGGAGCCGCCTGACGGCCCGCTTCCCCGGGCTTCAGATCGTTGGTACGTTCACACCTCCTTTCCGTCCACTGGACGCCGCCGAATTCGCCACCCTGCAGGCCGATGTCGCCAAAACCCGACCCGATGTCATCTGGGTCGGGCTCGGCGCTCCCAAGCAGGAACGCTTCATGGCACAATCCGCCCCGTTGCTCGACGCCGGCGTCCTCATCGGTGTCGGGGCCGCCTTCGATTTCCACGCGGGCCGCACGCCCCAGGCGCCCCGCTGGATGCAGCGCAGCGGCCTCGAGTGGTTATTCCGGCTTTGTTCAGAACCCCGCCGGCTCGCCCCGCGCTATTTCCGCCACAACCCGCGCTTCATCTTCCATGTCGCGCTGCAGCGCCTCGGCCTCCGAAAATATCCCCTCGCGCCTCCGGCCCCGCTCCGTGATCCCGCCGCGCGCGGCACCGGTCCTTAAAATAGATCGCCCTGCTGGAGCGCGTCGCGCTTCGCCCCGTCGAGCGTGCTGAGCGCGAGCAACTGCATCGTCGTCAGCGACGCCACCTGCGGATCGCGGGCCAGCGAGGCCAGCAACAGCGCGCCCGCCAGCGCATCGTACAGCGCCGCGTGATACCGCCGCCGGTCCGGCGGACAGTACGCCGCCGCATGCGCGTCCAGTTCGCCCTGCAGGCCGCATGCCGTCACCAGCGACTCCAGTCTCCCCGACTCGAGCTGCGGATAAAGCTGCGAGTAAAGTCTCGCCGAGTCCACCCACGGGCCCCAGTCGACCACGCGTTTCCCGGGCCGCGCAAAATCCGGCGAGCTTCGCGGGTAGGGCCACACCTCCTTCAACAGCGCGTTCTCCACCCCCGCGTAGTGCGCGGCAAGCGGCCCCAGCTCGCGCAGGCTCGAGAAATAATTCCACTCCTCCGCAAACGGCTCGTGCGTCGCCAACTCCTGCTCGCTCAGCCCGTGCACCGCCGTGTCCTCCGCCCGCACCCGGCCCGTCGCACAGCAGATCCGCGTCCGCGTATTTACGACCGCACCGCGCTGCACTTCGACGACACCGAACTCCAAAATCCCCGACGTTCGGCTCCCTTCGAAGTCCACGAAAAATATCGGTTGCTCGATCCAAGTGGTGGCCACGGCTTCACTGAACACGGGGGATGCACGAAATCCGAATCAATTTTTTCCGTGTGTTCCGGGGGCGGCGTGCGCCAACCTCATGGTCGATGAATCTCGATCCCTACCGCTCCTTCATCACCGACCTGGCCGCACAAAGCGGCGACTTCATCCGTCCGAAGTTCGGCCGGCTCGATCTCGCAGTCGAAACCAAGAGCGACGCCTCGCCCGTCACCCTCGCGGACCGCGGCGCCGAGGAGTTGATGCGCGGTCTCATCGCCAGGAAATTTCCTTCTCACGGCATCATCGGCGAAGAGTTCGGCAATGACCGTCCCGGTGCCGAGTTCGTCTGGGTACTCGATCCGATCGATGGCACCAAGGCGTTCATCACGGGTGTCCCACTCTGGGGAACGTTGATCGCCCTGCTCTATCAAGGTCAGCCCGTCCTCGGCGTCATTAACCAGCCCGTGCTCGGTCAGTTTCTTCTCGGCGACAACACCACAACCACCCTCAACGGCCGCCCGGTCCGCTGCCGCGCCACCACGCGCATCGAAGACTCCACGATCCTGACGAGCGATCCGCTCAACCCCGCGAAATATCAGAACGGCTCCGCCTACGAGGCGCTCACCCGTCGTGCCAAACTCGTTCGCACGTGGGGCGATTGCTACGGTTACCTGCTCGTCGCGAGCGGCTGGGCCGACATCTGCCTCGACCCGATCATGAACCCGTGGGACATCGCCGCCCTCGTGCCCGTGATCCGTGGCTCCGGCGGTACCATCACCGACTGGCGTGGCGGCTCCGCCTATCCCGCCGGGTCGACGATCGCGAGCGCCACGCCCGTCCTTCACACTGAAGTCCTCCGCGCGCTGGCGGGCTGAGAACAAGAACTTTTTGCCACAAACTATTTCCCCATCGCCACCCGAATCTCTTCCGTCCGGACGCGCCCTTCGCGCCGCACCCGCAGCACAAACACGTCGACCACCGGTGTGATCATCACGCGCTGATATTCCTCCTCGGTCAGTCCGGCCAGCGCGACGCCCTGGATGGCGACGATCTCCATCCCTTTCGCCAAGCCCGCCCGGGCCGCGGCTGAGTTTTCGCGCACGGATTCCACCCGGAGCACCGAGATGCGCGGCCCGTCGTTCGACTGCTGCATGACCACACGCACGACTGCGTTGGTCCAGATCGAGCTCACGCGCACCGGCTCCATATTCACCGTGCCGTCTCTTTCCGCAGTCAACGCAACCCCGGCGCCCAACCAGCAGGCGAGGAGCAAAGAAGTGGCGCAGCGGCGTTTCATGGCGACGCCCCCATGCTGGGCCGCCGCCATAGCCCGGACAAATTCAAATTCAGGCGCCGTTTAGGGCGTGCCTGGCGCAGGAGCAGGGGCGGGCGCCGTCTGCTTCGCCTTCATCTCGGCGGCGAAATCCCTCGCCATCTGCTGAATCTTCGGCGCCAGCTGAGCCATCTTCGGCATCATGACCTGCATCATTTTTTCCTGCACCTGGGGCTGTTTCGCCACCATCGACTGGCCCGCCGGGGTAGAATAAAACGCCCCCTGCGCGGCGAGTTCCTCCCGGCTGAAGACCTCGCTGTAAATTTTTGCGACCTCACCTTTCAGCTCCGGTCCCATCGCCGACTCCATCGTCTCGTCGATGATTTTCTGCTGCAGCTTGAGAAACCGCTCGCGGTCCTCCTCCGGCATTTTCATCTGCGCGGACATTTTCTGCATATTGCCGCTGATCGCCTTTTTCTGCTGGTCGAGGATCTTGGACATCATCTCGTCGAAATGCATCACGCGCAGGACCTCCTCGGCCTCCGCCAGCGTCGCCGGAGTCGACGGCAGTGACGCCGGGCCGCTGCTCTGCGTCGCGGCATCGCTCATGATCATCACCCGCGTGACCTTGCCGTCGCGCTCAAGGTCGAGTCCGCCGCTGGCCGTATCGTAGCCCTTGATCGTATAACCCTCAAACACCGCCCCCACCCGGAGCCACGGGCTGGCCTTGCCCGCCTCGGACACCAGGACAAAACGGTGGTCCTTGCCCATCGTCATCAGGGCGTTGAACTGGGGCAGACCGTCGGCCGCACGAAGCGAGGCCGCGGTGATCAGACAGAGGAGGAACAGGCGGAGTTTCATGGCGGTCGCAACGTCGCGCCGCCGCTGCCCTGCGGCGAGCGAGAAATGTCCGGCGGTTCCCCGCCGGGATAAGCGGTCGCGCTGCTCAGCGCTTCTTCTTCGGCGCCCAGGTCGCCGTGACGCGCGAGGTGATGCCCCCGCGCCCCTTCCAGTCAGCGACGATGGTGAGTTCCCGCGGCTTCAGGGCATCGCCGAGGTCGTCGCAAATCTTGTTCGTCACAGCCTCGAAGAAGATCCCGTCGTTGCGAAACGCATGGAAGTACAGTTTCAGCGACTTCAGCTCGACACAGGTCTTGTCCGGAACGAACCGCACGATGATCGTGGCGAAATCCGGGTGCCCCGTGATCGGACACATCGAGGTGAACTCGTGATGCGAGTGCTCGATCGTGTAATCGCGGTGCGGCGCGGGATTCGGGAAAGTTTCGAGGATCTTGGGATCGGCCATGGAAGGTGGTGTTTTGAGGGGCAGCTATAAGCAGTAAGCGTCCCGCGTTCGCAAGCCGGGGTTCGCGAACTTGCCTTACACTCTCGCCCCCAGCGGCTACGTCGCCGTCTCCGTAAACCGGCTCTCCCGGATGACCGTGATCTTGATCGTGCTCGGATACTGCAACTCGGCCTCGATGCGGGCGCGAAGTTCTTTCGCGATTTCGCGGGCGCGGTCGTCGGTGACCTCCTGCGGCGAAACCACCACGCGGATTTCACGGCCCGCCTGGATCGCAAACGCCTGCTGCACGCCATCGAGCGACATCGCGAGCTTCTCCAGCCGGCCGAGGCGCTGGATGTAGCTCGTCATTGACTCGGCGCGCGCGCCCGGTCGCGTCGCGGAGATCGTGTCCGCCAAAATCACCAGGCCGGCGTAAACCGTCTCGGGCCGCACTTCCTCGTGATGGGCCGCGACGGCGTTTACAACGATCGGCGTCTCGCCGTAGCGCTTGATGACCTCCGCACCGATCACGGCATGGCTGCCCTCGAGTTCACCCGGCACGCCCTTGCCAATGTCGTGGAGCAGGCCGGCGCGCTTCGCCACATTGGGGTCGAGGCCGACCTCGCTCGCGATCATCGAGGCGAGAAACGCCGTCTCCACCGAGTGGTCGAGCACGTTCTGGTTGTAGGAAAACCGGTACTTGAGACGGCCGAGCAGCTTGATGATCTCGGGGTGCAGGCCGTTGATGTTGAGCTTCGACACGGCGTCCTCGCCGGCCTGCGTCGTGACGAGTTCGATCTCCTCCGTTGCGCGCTTCACGAATTCCTCGATGGACGCCGGGTGGATGCGCCCGTCTTTCACCAACGCGTCCAGCGCCGAGCGCGCGACCTCGCGGCGCACCGGATCGAAGGAGGAGATGAGCACCATCTGCGGCGATTCGTCGATCAGCAGGGTGACACCCGTAGCGGACTCGAAGGATTTGATGTTGCGGCCCTCGCGCCCGATGATGCGGCCCTTCATGTCCTCGCTCGGGAGCTGCACGATGGTCGCGGTGAGGTCGTTGTTTGGCTTGCTCGAAATGCGCTGCATCGTCGCGACGAGAATGCGGCGGGCCTCGGTCTGCAGCTCCTGCTCGGATTTCTCGAGCGTCGCCCGGCGGAGCGCACGCAATTCGTCGCCGCATTCCAACATCACCTCTTCACGGAGCTGCCGCTTGATCTCGTCGGCGTCCATCTGCGAGACACCCTCCAGTCGCTTGCGAACGCTCTTGGACAGAGCGCGGATCGCGTCGCGCGCCTGCTTCACGGCGGCGCTCTCACGATTGAGCCGCTCCTGCCGCTGCTCAAGCTGGTAGTCGAGCAACGCCAGGGATTCCTCATGCGCACGGATCTCGCGCAGGCGCACGTCGCTCTCGATCTCCCGGCGGTCGAACTCGCGATTCAGCTCCGCCCGCTTCTCCTGAATCTCGGCCTCGGTCTTCTGCTTCAGCTCCTCGGCTGCCACTGCGCCTTCGCGGCGTGCGACCTCGATGAGTTCCGCCGCCTGCTCGTGTGCGGCCCGGCGGGTGTGCCGCGTCAAACGCCACACCGCCCAAAGTCCGCTACCGATGCCAATGACAAATGCCGCCGGAAGCGACCAGTCAAAGACGTCGCTCTCGGCGATCAGAAACGCGAAGTCGGCTGCGCTCGCTGATGTCAAGGGACCGGCAACGTAGGCGGCACCTTCCAAAGCTCAAGCCTTCTTCCAAACGGCTTCCCAAGCCGTTAACGGGCTGCCGTCGGCCGTTGAAAAGCAGGTAGGGTTTCGTTAAATACCGCCTGCATCCTTGCCAGCGCCTCTGCCTCCCCATCGGCGGCGTCCGTTTGCATCAACACATAGGCCCAGCGGTCGGCGCGGGCATGGGCCACCCGGTTCCAAGCGTCGAGAACCAGCCGCCGCCCGTGGGTCGCAACCACGGCATCGCCCCCCACAAACCAATAAGCCACGAGTTGCGGGACCACCGTCCGCCCCTTTGGTGTCGTCACTTCGCGGCGCACGCGCAGGACCGTGGCAGGAAAGGCCTCGCTTCCGCTGCTCATGGCACGCGCAGGCGCATAAAACGTCTGCTCCGTCGTGCCTGTGATCGTCCAGCCTTGTCCGACGAGACACAACTCCGGTCGATGAATCGAAGTCCGGTCGCGACCGCTCAGCACCACCGACAAAAACACCTGCCGTGACGGATTAGCGACCGCGACGTAGTTCTTCCGCGCATACCCCGTATCAGGCGGCAAAATTTCCCGCTCCACGGCCGTGATCTCCGCCCGCCGCCCGATCCATTCCGTCCCGAGAAAAGCCGGCAGCTCCACCGGATTCTCTCCGTCCGCGGCGAGCACCACACCCACGAGCCCGCGCGGCGGCAACGACGCGAGCCGATGAAGGAACATCATTTCCCCAACCGCGAGCACCGCCACCCCGCCCACCGCCCACCAAATTCCTCCGCCGGCCCCGCCCGGCTCTTCAGCCCGCTTCCCTCTGCCTTCGTCCTCTGCCCGCTCCGGCCACCACCGCCGCATCGCCGACGCCAGCGCCAGCGCCCCGCCGAGCACGATCACAAACACCCCATAACCCATGACCTCGTGGGCCCGGTCGCCCCAAGCCTGCCCACCCCATTGCGCGGCGAACACGATGGACGAGATGCGCGCGACATTCCCCACGTAGACCAGAGGGAAGCATAGCAGCAGCAGCGCCGCGCGCCGCCACCACGCGCGAAAATTCAGATAGCCCGCCAACAGCGATAACGCCGCCATCGCCGTCAGCGAGCGCATGCCCGAGCAGGCCGCGACCACATCGTAGTGGTAGCGGCCGTCCGGCGCCACGAGTTGGGTGCCATTTTGCACAACCCCGACGCCTGCCGCATGCGCCAGTGCCGCGCTAGCGTCGATCACCCATACGCGGAGCCAGAATCCCATCGAATCCAGCGCATTCAAGGGAATCGCGAACACCATGAATCCGAGCGGAAACACCGCCGCCGCGCCCCATCGCCGCCCCCATCCAAGCCGCACCACCCCCCATGCGAACACCAACAGCGCCACAATCGACAGCCGCGTGCGCTCAGCCCAAGGATGAGAGCGCCATGCTCCGTATCCGAGCCCTCATTGAACCACTGAAAACCCCACCACCAAAACACCGACGCCGTATCGATATACCCTCGCGTCGCATTGCCAAAGAACTGGAACACCAGTGCACCTAGCAGCGTGCAAGCAGCCGCCGCGACCCGTGGATCGTCTTTCCACGTGCGTTTCATCGCGTGGTCTTCAAGGCCGCCAAAATGGCCTTCATTCGCTCCCGAGCCAGCCTTTCGAATCCAAACTCCTGTGCGCGCCGCAGCCCCGCGATCCGCAGCCGGTCCGCATGTACGTCGTCTGTGCAGACCTTCTCCAGCGCCGCGCCCGCCGCCGTCGCATTCGCGTAGTCGACGTACACCGCCGCGTCCGCCGCGACCTCGCGCAACACCGGCAGGTCCTGCACCACGCACGGACACCCACACGCCATGGCATCGGCCACACTCCGCCCAAACGTTTCCTCGCTGGTTGCCAGCACATGTGCCCGCGCCCCGCGAAAGAGCGCCGGCAGCACCGCATCGTCCACCCAGCCGAGAAACCGCACGTCGCGCTCCACGCCCATCGCCCGTGCCGCCGCCTCGGCCTCGCCGCGACCACCCGCCCAGTCTCCGCCAGCCAGCACCAGCGGAAACCGCTCACGCAACTCTGGATTCATCCGCGCATAGGCCGCGATCGCAAGCGGCGCGCGCTTGTACGCGTAAAAGTTAGACACCCACAACAGATACTCCTTCGGTAAATCCGCCGCGCCCGCCGACCCTTCCGGCCGGAACCGCGCATGCTGCACCCCCTCGTGGCTGACGAGCAGCCCCGGGCCCGGCCGCCCGGCGCTCCCCAGCTGCGCGGCCGTCCAATGCGAGTTCACGATCACGAGCGCCGCCTGCCGCAATCCCCGCGCGACCGCCCAACGCCGGTAGATCGCGCCGATGCCGCCGCCCGACCGCAGGTGATGCAAGGAAAACAGGTGCATCACCACGGGCAGCCCCGCCGTCCGCAGCGGCACAAACCCAACGGTCAGCAACGCCGTCGCTCCGCGCGCCTTCGCTGCGGCCGCCACCTGAAAATGATCCGCCCACAGCCGCGCCGCCCGCCGGTCGTTGGCTGGAAATTCCCGCAGCACCTCCACCCGCGCATCTGAGACCTCCCACGGCTGGTTCGGCCCGGCAAGCACGATCCAGCCCACGTCCGGCCGCAGCCTGAGCGCGTGCGCCACGAACTCGTGAAACAACGTCGTCAACCCCGTGCGCCGGACGGGATTTTCGCAGAGAATGGAGAGCGCGAGTCGCAAGGCCAAGGCCGTCCACGCAAACGCACGCACGCCGCGACGGCGAGAGCGCATTTCACCCGGGCCGCGTCACCATCGGCGTTGCCAATCCGAAATCCCGCTGCCAAGCAGGCGCACGTGACCGCACCCGTCCCGCCCGACTCCCTTCACCACCGCGCGCGCTGGCGTGGGGTGATGCGGACGTTCGGCGCCTCGGCCGTCGCCCGCGTGATTTCCGCCGCCTGTTCGCTGCTGCAGGTCCCGCTCGCCCTGGCCCACCTCGGCAGCCAGGCCTACGGACTGTGGATGACGCTCACCGGCATCTGGGCGCTGCTGAGCTTCGCCGACCTCGGCCTTGGGCTGGCCCTGCAAAACCAGATGTCGGCCGCCTGGGGACGCGAAGACCCCGCCGCGATGAAGGGCCTGCTGCTGTACGGGCTGCGCCGCCTCACCCAGCTCGCCATTGTCCTCGCGCTGGTCTTCCTGCCCCCGGCGTGGCTGATCGACTGGCCGCATCTCCTGCACCTCACCGACACGGCACTGGCCCGCGAGTTCTCCGTGGCGATGCCCCTCGTCGTCCTCGGATTCTGCATCAATCTGCCCCTGAGCGCGGCGGCGCGCCTCGCAGCGGCGGCGCAAAAACCATGGCTTACGCCGCTGTGGAACTGCGCCGCGAGCCTCGCGGCGCTCGCCGGGGTGGGCGTGGCCGTGTTGCTGCAAGGCGGGTTCATTACGTTTCTCGCGCTCTCCCTCGCACTTCCCGCCCTGCAAAACCTCGGGCTGGGCCTCCACGTGTGGCGCACCCTCGCGTGGGAGGGTGTCGCGGCGCGGGCACCTGATGCAGTGTCGCGCCGTGAACTCTGGCGCGGGGGCCTCAAATTTTTCACTCCCCAAGCGGGTTCGCTCTTCGCCACATCCGCCCTGCCCGCCATCATCGCGATCGTCGCGCGTCCCGAGATGGTCACGCAGTTCAACGTGCTCCAGCGCCTCTTCGGCCTGCTCGCCCAAGGTCAGGGCATGGCGCTCTCCGCTCTCTGGCCGGCGTACGCGGAAGCCCAAGCGCGCGCCGACCGGGTATGGATTCGCCGATCGTTCATGTTTTCGCTGAAGGTCACCGCCGCCTTCGTCGCGCTGTTGAGCACGGTGTGGTGGAGCGCGGATTTCCTAATCCCGCTCTGGCTCGGCCGCAGCGCGCCGGCGATCTCCGCCGCACTCCTCGCTGCCACCGCCATCTGGTTCGGAGGCCTGATGCTGGGGCAGCCCTTTGCCACGCTCCTCGGCGGCCTCGGCCACGCCACGGGGATGGCCGTCTACGGCACGGCTTCTCATCTCCTCGCAGTGGCGGGCATGTGGTGGTGGGGCGCCAAAACCGGCGCGGTCGGCGTCGTCGGTGCCTCCGCCACCGCGTACCTTGCCATCAATCTTCCCTGCACGGTCGGGGAATCGCTGCGACTGCTCCGTCGCACGACCTAGCCGTTCCCACACTCACCCGCATGAAACCGGCCAGCCCCAAAACCGAAGTCTCCACCCTGTTGCCGCTGCCGGTGCGGCGCTGGATCGCCGCCCGCCTCGCCGGCACTTCCCACGCCGAGCCCGTGCAGATGAAGGAAGCCGCGATCCTGAAGGTGGATCGCATCGGCGATTTCGTGCTCGCCCTCGGGGCCCTCCGGCTGCTCGTCCGCCACTACGGGGAGGACCGCTGCGTTCTGCTGGTCTCGGACAAGGTCGAGAAACTGGCCGCCGCCGAATTTCCCCGGACCGAACGTCTGGTCCTGCCGGATGACTCGAACTCCGTGCTGCGGGTGTGGTGGCCACTCCGTCGCCGGCACGGCCCCTACCTCGATCGCACTGGCTTCAAGACCCTCGTCAACCTGCGCCACTGGCCCACCCCTTACCACCGCCTGATCCTGTCGTGGATCAAAACCCGCCAGATCCACTCCCTCTCGTCTACGCCGATGCGCGGGGAAAATCCCCTGGCCACCGCCCGCGCGCTCGCACCGGACTACCCGCCCGTCTCCGTCGGTTTGTTGAGCCGCGAATTGCTCGGCCACCAGCGGGTCGTGAGCGCCGCGCTCAACCGCCCCGTCACCGTCGCTGAAATCTGGCCCCGGTTCGAATCGATAAAACCCGAGGTGGGCGACTATCTGCTCGTCTGCCCTTTTGGCAGCGCCTCGATCCGCGACTATCCCGAAGCCCAGCTCGCCAGTGCGCTGCACGAATCCCTCACCCACACGGACTGCCGCGTGGTGTTTTCCGGCACCACCTCCCAGCGTCCCGCCCTCGAACGTCTCGCGGCCCGCGTTGGCGCGCCACGGACCGAGCTGCGCACGGACGACACCGTCGTCGGCTTCGTGCAACGCGTCGCCGACGCCCGCGCCGTATTCACCGCGGAAAGCGCAGCGGCCCATATCTCAACCGCCCTCGACAAACCCGCGGTCATTTTGCTGGGTGGCGGCCACGCCGGGATGTTTGGTCCGTGGGGCGAGGGCCGCCGTCAGTACTGGCTGACCAACCCCCTTTCCTGTTTTGGCTGTGACTGGCGATGCATTCATCCCGAAGCCCTTTGTCTCACACAGATTCCGTCGGCGCGAATTGCGTCAGCCTTGCGGGCGGCCTTGTCGGCCGGTTAATTCCCCACGATGCCGGCCCGATTCATCGTCATCCCCGTTCACAACCGGCGTGAAGTCACCCTCGGCTGCCTGCGTCACCTGCGGAGCATCGGCGCGATGCCCGAATGGAGCGCAATCGTCGTCGACGGCGGCTCGACCGATGGCACGGCTGAGGCCGTGCGGGCGGAGTTTCCCGCCACCGAAGTGCTCCAAGGCTCCTCCGACCTATGGTGGACGGGCGCGATCGCCCTCGGCATGCGCCGCGCCATGGCGCTTCAGGCCGACCAGATCGTCTGGCTGAACGACGATTGCCTTCCGGAGGCCGGCAGCCTGGCCGCGCTGCTGGAGGAAAGCCGCCCACATCACGCGATCACCGGCGGTGTCTGCTCCATCCCAGGCGACCCCACACCCGCCTACAGCGGGATGAGAAAAACTCTCGGCGGGATGGTCCGGGTCGAAAACCCCGGCTCCGGCACCCTGTCCTGCGACGCCCTGCACGGAAACCTCGTCTCGATCCCCGCCTCCGTCGTCGAACGCCTCGGTTATCCGGACGAACGCGGTCTGCCCCACGCGCTGGGCGATCTCGACTACACCCTGCGTGCGCGGCACGCCGGCATACCCGTGCTGCTGGTGGGTCGAGCCCGGGCCACCACTCAGGCGAACCTCTCGCTCAATTACCGCTCCTGGCTCCTCAGCGATGTCTCCCTTCGCGCTTGGTGGCGTGAACTGGGGCGGACCGGCTCGCACATGAACTGGCGGTCGCTCTGGCGGTTTCACTGCCGGCACTGGGGCGTGGTGGGCGCCGCGCAGTGCATCAGCCTGCTCCTGCGGCTCGCCGCGATTTCCGTCGTGCGCCTGATCGTCCCCGTCCACCTCCTCCGCCGACTCCGTGGCGGCAAATCGGCCGCCTGGCAGCACGAAGCACGGCACCGCGTCCAAAAACCATGAGCGACCTACCTGCCGTTCTTTTCGCTCCGGTGCTGCGCGCCGAAGGTTGGACGAGCATCGATCTCCAGCAAAAAAACATCTTGGACGCACTGCGCGGTCGCGACCGGTCGCCGCGTGTCGCCGTCCTGCAGCTGCCCGAGGCCGTTGCATACTTCCCCTTCGGCAAACCGGCCGTGCGCGACCTCCTTTATCCCCGGTTGATCCGCCGCGCCGCCGCCGCGATCGGCCCGTGCGTGTTGCACGTGACCGACCACAGCTACGGGCACCTCTGCACGGCCCACCAACCCGGTGTGGTCAACTGCAACGACCTCCACCACTACGTCGAGCCCGATCTGGACCCCGGGTATCTTCGCCGCTGGAAACAGCGGGTCGACGGCATGCGCCGCGCCGACAAGATTCTCGCCATCAGCGCCCATCTCGCCTCCGAGGTGCGGGACCATCTCGGCCTCGCGGCCGACCGCGTGGCCGCCCTGCCCGGCGGAGTCGACCACGGCGAATTCCGCCCGCTGCCCCTCGAAGAGGCCTCTGCCCGTCTCCCCCGGGTCGCAGCCCTTAGAGCCGATCACCTGCTGATCCTGAACATCGGTTCCAATCTCCGGCGCAAGAACCTGCCGACCCTCCTCCGGGCGATCGCCGTTCTCGCACAAAACGGCGGCGTTCCGGTCAAGCTCCTCAAGGTCGGCCCGACACTGCGCCACGGTGAACATGAAAGCCTGATCCAGGAACTCCATCTCGCCGACGCCATCGTCGACCTCGGCCACTGTCCGCCGCCACAAGTCGCCGCCGCGTGCCGCCTCGCTCACGTCCTGTCCTTCCCCTCTCTCTACGAGGGTTTTGGCCGCCCCACCCTCGAGGCCCAAGCCTGCGCCCTGCCCTGCGTGCTGGCCGACTCCTCCTGTATGCGGGAAATCGGCGGAACCGGCGCATTGTATCATATGCCGACCGACCACGAACAGCTCGCCGGCCACCTCCTGACCGCCGCCCAGGACGCCACCACCCGGACCCGGCTGATCGCCGCCGGAACCGCGAATGCCGCAGCTTTTACCTGGTCCCGCTACGCCGACCAGCTCGCCTCCATCTACCGCGACGTGGCCCGCTGACCGCCACCAGGGTCGTGACTCTTCGGACCGACCGGGCACCTTCCGAGCCGCTCAAAGGTTGCAAAAATAGCCGGCGGGCGTGGAGTCGCCACCATGCATCCACGGCTGCGCTTCTGGCTCGTCGTCGCGCTCGGCGCGCTGGCGGGAGTGGTCGTGTCGTTCGGCCTCGCCGAGGAGGCCTACGTGCTCGCCACGCTGACCGTCACGCTGATCGGCTGGCTGTTGCTGGAGTGGTTCGGCGGACCGCGCCCGGAGGCGTGGCTGCTCGCGGCCGTACTGGGCGGCTATGTGGTGGCAAGCCGTGGATTTGCCCAGCTCCTGCTCTCGCCGCAGCTCCCCCTCCTTCCCGGCGAATCCGCCCTGGCCGCGGGCCTGGCGGCGGCGATCCTGCGCATGGCCTTCCGGCAGACCGCCGTCGTCCGGCGCGATCTGCTCAACGCCGCGATTCTCGGCTGGATCGTCCTCGGTGCGGCGCGTCTCTGGCCCGACTTCGGCGCCTATGGCGTCGTTGCTCTGCGCGACTTCGCCACCGTCTACTACGCCCTGTTCTTTTTTCTCGCTCAGTCGCTCGCGACCCACCCACCCTCAGCCCGCCTCCTGCGCAACACCCTGCTCGCGTCGTTCGCGATCCTGCCCTTCAGCTATTTCATCTTCACCCATTACGGCGACATCCTCCAGCCGATCATGCAGTTTCGAGGCGTCCCGCTGGTGTATTACAAGGAGGATCTTGCCGCCGCCAATTTCTTCGCGGGCTTTTTCCTACTGTTGACGGTGCCCGACTGGCCGATGTGGGCGCGCAACGCCCTGGCGCTCGCATCCTACGCGTCGGCCTTTGCCATCAGCTCGTCCCGCGCCGCCATCGTCGGACTTCTGGTCACCTCCACGTGGTGGGCGGTCGCCCGTCGCTGGACCCCTTGGAAACTCCAAGGGCTTGCCGCCCCGGTCGCCATCGGTGTGCTGGCGGTGCTGGCCGTGGTCCAGCCCGGTGAGTTCAGGGAGAGCCGCCTTTACACCCTCTACGAACACGGGGCCTCGATGGTCGATCTTACCGGCACCGGCCACTACTCAACCGAGGACCGGCGCTACGTCGGCGACAACAACCGCTTCCGCCTCGTCTGGTGGCGCTCCGTCATCGAGGAGACCCTCAGAGGCGGCCCTATTTTCGGGCTGGGATTTGGCGCTGACCTCTCCTCCCGTTTCCTCCGCACCTATGAACTCGACCTCGGCGAAGAATTTGCGACGCGCAGCCCCCACAGCATCATTTTCACCGTGCTGGGCCGCATGGGTCTCGCGGGGCTGGCGGTGTTCCTCTGCATCATCGGCGGTATGGCCCTGCGGACTCTCCGCCTCGCCCGCGTCGCGCGGAGCGACGACCGTGTATTGGTCCCGCTCGGCTGGTGGAGTGTGAGCTGGGTGATGCTGTCCAGCGCGTGTTTTGGCGTAGTCATGGAGGGTCCCATGGGTGCGGTCCTCTTCTGGACGGCCCTCGGGATGGCCAACGCCACGGGGGCCGACGCGCTTGCCGCTCACCGGGAAACCTCCTCCGCCACCTCCGCCGTCGAACCCTCCGCCGAGACTGCATCCTTGCGGAACACCGGCGCCGTCCCTGAAGTCAGCCACTCCTCGTGAACCTCGCCTCGCCCACCGAATACCTGAACGTCTTCAAGACGACGACGCGCACGAAGTGGGACGTGGTCACACCGCTGGCGCTCGTCGGCCTGGGTCTCTTCGGGCTCGCGTTCATCTACTCGGCCCAGATGGCCGCCCATGGCGACGACTGGCAGAAACAGCTCATTTACTTCGGCCTCGGCGCCGCCATCTACACCGCCGTCTCCCTCGTCGACTACCGCTTCTGGCTGAGCGTCGCCCACTGGCTCTACGCCGCGAGTCTGATCCCGTTGGTCGTCGTGCTGTTCCTGAACAACGGCCAGAACATCAAGTGGGGCGCACACCGTTGGATCGACCTCGGCTTCTTCTCCTTCCAGCCCTCCGAGACCGCCAAGATCGCCGTCCTGCTCATGACCGCCAGCCTCCTGGTCCGGTCCAAAATCGGCACCGTCTCCCAGTCTTTGGGCACACTGGGGAAATTGGCCCTTGCGGTAGGCGTACCCATGATTCTTATCCTGAAACAGCCCGATCTGAAGTCGGCGATTGTTTTGCCCCCGATGGTGTTCTCCATGCTCTACGTTTCCCGGCTCTCCACGCGTTTCTTCGCGGGAGCGCTCGGCGCGTTCGCCCTCCTCCTCGGGATCGTCGCCTGGGACACCCTCCACTACAAGAACTACGTCGAGTCGCACAAGGAGAGCTGGAAGCACACCGAGCCAAACATCTCGGGTTCTTGGCTCCCGCTCGTCGACTACCAGCGGAACCGCATCGTCGGCTTCGTCTGGCCCGACACGATCGACACCAAGGGCGTCGGCTGGAACCGCAGCCAGTCCATCATCTCCGTCGGTTCCGGCGGCCTCGCCGGCAAGGGCTGGACCGAGGGCACGCAGGCCCAGCTCGGCTACCTGCCCCGCTCAGTCGCGCACAACGATTTTATCTTCTCGGTCATCGCCGAGGAAAAAGGATTTCTGGGAAGCCTCTCGGTTCTCGGTCTGTTTGGTCTGGTCCTGTTCAACGGCATTCGCATCGCCGGTTCCGCAAGGGACCGCTTCGGCACCCTGCTCGCCATCGGCGTCACCGTGCTGTTCGCCGTGCATGTGTTCGTGAACATCGCCATGACCATCGGACTCGTGCCCATCACGTGCATACCGCTTCCCTTCATCAGCTACGGTGGCTCTTTTGTGCTTAGTTGCTGCTTGCTGCAAGGACTGGTCCAGAGCGTCTGGCGCTTCAGGAGGGATTTCACATGAGATCCTCTCTTCGCGCCACCGACCGCCCTGCCGGAATTTCCTGCGCCGCAACTGCCGCACCGGGTGCCACCGTGTCTCAACCACACGACCCCCACCATGAGCGATCAATCGCAACCGAACTCCGGCATCCCCCAGGATGTCGCCGCCAAATACGACGAGGAACTCGTCAATCCGCCACAGCAGACTGAAGTCGGCCCCGTCGACGCCGCCGAACTGAAAGCCGGCGCCCAAGAACGTTCCAAACAGCGCCCCCTGCTCCAAAAGATCCTCGCGGTCTTCCAGAAGGAAAAGGGCTCCTACCGCGAGCTCATCATCAACTCCGAGCCGCTCGAGAAGCGCGTCGCCCTCCTCGTCGACGGCCGCCTCGAGAAGTTCGAGATCGAGCGCGAGTCCGACAACCGCATGGTCGGCGGCATCTACAAGGGCCGGATCAAGAATCTGGATCCCGGCCTCAAGGCCGCCTTCGTCGACATCGGATACACCAAGAACGCCTTTCTCCACTACTGGGACATGCTCCCCGCCGCCGCCGACTCCTCCGTCGAGGTCGTCCGCGTCAACAAGAAGAAGAACGCCCCGCCGCGTCCCGCCGAGCCCACCGTCAAGGACATCCCCTCGATGTATCCCCCGGGCTCCGAGATCGTGATCCAGGTCACCAAGGGCCCCATCGGCACCAAGGGCCCCCGCACCACGACCAACCTCTCCATCCCCGGCCGCTACCTGATCCTCACTCCGTTCTCCGACGGCTGCGGCATCTCCCGCAAGATCGAGGACATCGCCGAGCGCAAGCGCCTCAAGACCCTCATCAACGAGCTCACCATCCCCGAGGGTGTCGGCGTCATCGTCCGCACCGCCGGCGAGGGCAAGAAGGCCCGTTACTTCGTCCGCGACCTCCACCTCCTCCTCAAGACCTGGGAGGACATCCAGACCAAGATGAAGAACGACCGCGCCCCCGCGTGTCTCTATCAGGAGCCCGACCTCGTCGAGCGCACCGTCCGCGACTTCCTCACCGAGGAGGTCGACCGCGTCCTCATCGACAGCAAGGAGGACCACGAGCGTACCCAGAAGCTCGTCGCCCAGATCTCCAAGCGCTCCGCCGGCAAGATCGCCTTCTACAAGGACAGCATCCCCATCTTCGAACGCTTTAACATCGAGCGTCAGATCGAGCAGACCGGCCAGCGCAAGGTCCCGCTCCCCTCCGGCGGCGAGATCATCATCGACGAAACCGAGGCCCTCATCGCCGTCGACGTCAACACCGGCTCCCACAAGAACCGCGGCGGCGACGAGAAGAACGTCATCTACGCCGTGAACCTCGAGGCCGCGGCCGAGATCGCCCGCCAGATCCGCCTCCGCAACCTCGGCGGCTTGATCATCATGGACTTCATCGACATGAAGGAGCGCCGCCATCGCAACGCCGTCTACGAGAAGATGGTCGAGCTGATGTCCACCGACAAGGCCAAGAACCACATCCTCCCGATCTCCTCGCTCGGCATCATGCAGATGACCCGCCAGCGCCAGTCGGAGTCCCTCTCCTCCAATCTCTACACCGACTGCCCTTACTGCCGGGGCCGCGGCATCGTGAAGAGCGCGACCACCGTCTCGGTCGAGCTGCAGCGCAAGCTCAGCTCGGTCGTCCGCCGCCTCCAGCTCCGCAACGATGGCAAGGAGTACTCCCTCCGCGTGCTGGTGCACCCGAGCATCCTCGAGCGCCTCCGCAGCGAAGACGCCGACCTCCTTGTCCGCATGGAGAAGCTCTTCGGGGTCAAACTGGCCTTCCGCGCCGACCTCAACTACCACGTCGAGAACTTCAAGATCATCAACGCCCTCACCGGCGAAGAGTACCGGTAAGGACCGCCGAGATTCGTCCCGAAGGCCGCCTGCTCGCAGGTGCTTCCGAAGGGCACGGCCTCCAACACCTTACTTCCTTTCAAGGGCGGCCCACCAAGGCCGCCCTTTTAATTTCAAAGAACTCAAAAGTCCTATCGCCCCTACGAACGTCGATCCAAGCCCATCAGTGCCAACCAGTAGGGACGTCTCTCCGAGACGTCCGCCCTCGACCTCCCAACCGCCGTCCCTCCCCCCAATCACCCGTCCCGACCCAATCTGGCCGGATTTACTTGGATTTGGTGCGATTGGGTCGGATCCGCCCCGATCCCGGCCTGATCCACTTCCCACCGCGTCAGCCTTCTGTTCGTGCCGTGGGTAGAGTTCGTGGTTCATCCCCGTCGGATCGCTCCAGCCCATGGCCGGGTCATCCGGGTGTTCCGTCAGCCGACCACCCTGGTTGGATCTGGTCGGATTTACCTGGATTTGCCCGGATTCACCCCGGCTCCGGCCGGATTCGTCCCACCCGGCCGGGCCCTCCGTCCGCCACACCCCACCCAAGAGCCCTATACCAAAACTCGCCACACGTCCGCATTCGTCCTCACGACCCGAGCATTCCCCCACCCGTGGTTTGATCTGGTTGGATTTACTTGGATTTGCCCGGATTCGGCGCCCTACATCTTTGCTATAGACCGGCCGGGCGCGCGCGGCTTCCGACCTGAGTTGTCCCCTTCCCTTGCTGCTGCCACCTAACGGCCTCTCCGCCAAGCCCACCTGAAACTGCGTGATAAATAGTACATTTTCGATCAAATCATTACTATTTAATCTATATCCAACTCCAAACCCGGTCACGGGGATTCTCCGCTGCCCAAATCCCGAGAAGCCGGATTGGGTGCGATTCACTTGGATTTGGTTGGATTCGACCCGATCCGTTCCGCCCTCGGTTCCAACACCCGTCTCCCCGAAGGGCGCATGGTTCACCCCTCGTCGCGCCACCCGCTTCCGTCCCCTTCGCAACGGCCTGCATCCCGCCAAACCCTCCACCCTCACCTTCGCCTTCACCACGTCGAGTCCGTTCTCCCCGATCGCCGCGTTGCCGCGTAAGCCGCGCTCACTCGCTCCGCCCAAGCCGGCACGGATCCACGCCTTACGGGTGAGGTCAGCCCCAAGTCCGCTGAGGCAGACTAGGGTGCTTTCTTCGGGTTTCACCCACGCAGTATATCAAAACCCCGCCCCACCGGTGCAGTCGAAAACCGCCTGCTCCCGCAATTCCCTGTCCCTCAGTCGAAACGGTCGAAACCAGCGCGGGAGCGCCCCGGCTCCCCTCGGCCCAGCCCGCCAAACTCGTCTCCTCCGCCTCCCCCGACCACACAAACGAGAGCGCGATTGCTCGACGGTGGCGTGGCGTGCCGCGACGGGCTGAGCGCAGCAGCCAAGGCCCTTTCCACCTCAACCTCCGCGATGCCGGCCATTCGCGACCGCGCCATGCCCCAGACTACCGGGGCATCGCCGTCACCGGGGCCGCATACGTGGCGGAATTCTTCGAATCCTCCACGACCTCGATCGCCGTGATGAACACCCGGCCGCCAAACGCGTCTCGTACCAGCCCACTGAATACCTCGAAGAGATGGACGGCCATCCCCTCGCACGAGCAGTTTTTCACGACATAGGGTTTCCACACCGCTACGCCGCCCACCTTGGTCAGGGCCTCCCGCAACGGATCCTCCTCGCTGAACACGCAGGCATGGTCGAGGTGCTCGTTGATCCAGTGCTTGAGGAACTTCAGTTTGCCGAAATCGACGACGAACCCGTTCTCATCGGGCGTGTGGCAGCCGAAGGTGATCGTGATCCCCCAGTTGTGTCCGTGGATCAGCGCGCAGTGCCCGTCGTGCCGGTGCTGCCGGTGCGCCCACGGGATATCGGTGTACGTTTTCTTGCAGGTGATCATGCGGAGAGGATGCGATAGTTACCCATCATCTCACCAGATCCGGGGGCCAACGCGAGCCGGGGTTTTGGCGTAAAACCCGCAGGCCACGGCCCGGGCTGACGGCGCCCGCCGCCTCACTCCCGCCGTAGCCACACCGCCATCGGCGCGAGGCCGCGGTTGTTCCACGCGTAGTACGGGATGGCGGTCGTGCCCTCCCACTCGACCGTCGTCACGCCGCCGAGCAACTCCGGGTGCGACCGCGCCGTCAGCTTCGCGGTCGCCGGCACCACGAGGTCGGCGGGCACGGATTTCCGGTCCACGGCCTCCACGCAGTACACGACCGGTCCGCGTTCGAAGGCCACCCGCCCTTGCGTCGCCGCGATCTGCGGGTGGCCGCGCACCGTGCGCACCGGCAGGTCAAACGAAAGCTCGACCACATCGCCCGCGCGCCACTCGCGCGTCAGCACCAGATAACCCTGCTCGACCGGACCGGTGACGACTTTGCCGCCGACCCGCGCCGTCCACCGCGCCACCTGCGCATCGTCGTAGCGGTAGAGATCCGATGGCAACGGCCGGCCCGTGGCCCAGCCGGGGATGCGCAGGCACACGGCGAACGTCGCGGGCTTTGCCGGCGACACCCCGAGGCGCACCGCCCCCTGCCAGGGGTAGGCGGTCGTCTGCGTGAGCTTCACCGCCGTGCCCGCCACCGTCGCCTCGCCCTCGCTCTGCGCGTAGAAATTGACGAACAACGAAGCGTCGCGCACGGCGTACACATAGCCCGTTAGCGCCGCGAGCGTGCGCATGAGATTGGGTGGGCAGCACGCGCAGCCAAACCACGGCGCGCGTCCGGCATAGGTATGGTTGTTCTTCGCCGCGCCATCGTACACGAGCGGGTTCGGATAGAAAAAGCGGTCGCCTGACAGCGAGACCCCGCTGAGGAAGCCGTTGTAAGCCGTGCGCTCCAGCAGGTCCATGTACTGTCCGTCACCGGTAAGGAGAAACATCCGGTGAGCCCACATCATGAAGGCGATCGCCGCACAGGTCTCGTTGTAGCCGTCGTTCGGTAGCTCGTAGGCCGCGCCATACGCCTCGCCCTTTGCGAGCGCGCCGACGCTGCCGGTCAGGTAGACCTTGCCCCGCACGACATCGTCCCAGATTTTTCGGATCGCCGCCATGTAGCGCTGGTCGCCGGTGAGCGCCGCGACGTCTGCCATGCCGGCATACATGTAGTTGGCGCGAACCGCATGCCCAACCGCAGCGTCCTGGTCGACGACCGGCTGGTGCCGCTGGTTGTAGCTCGATTGCCCTGGACCGCGTGCCTCGAGGAAGATCTGCGCGAGCTTCAGGAACCGTGCGTCGCCCGTCACGCGGTAGAGTTTCACGAGGCCCATCTCGATCACCTGGTGGCCAGGTGCGATGCGCAGCGTGCCGTCGCCAAAATCGCGCCAGACCAGCTCGGCGCTCCTGAGACATACTTCGAGGAGGTTGCGCTGGCCGGTCGCCTGGAAATGGGCGACGCCCGCCTCATACATGTGTCCGAGGTTGTAGAGCTCGTGGCTGAGCTCGGGGTCCTTCGCCCAGCGCTGCTGCCCGATCCATTTGTGACCCGGTGAGTCCGGATGCATCGTGCGAAAGGTGTAGAGGTAGCCGTCCGGCTCCTGCGCCGCCGCGATGCGCGCAATGATCCCGTCGAGCTGGCGCTCGAGCGCCGCGTCCCGCTTCATGCTCAGCGCGTACGCCGCGCCCTCGATCGCCTTGTAGACGTCGCTGTCGTCGAACGGAAACTCCGTCGGCGGACGGTGCTGAAAAGTCGTCTCGCCCGCCGCGCGCCGCCGCATCGTCTCCGCCGCGAGATCGAAATTCCTGATCCGCCCGGTGTCCTCGCACTGCTTGAGCGCAAAGGGCACGGTGACATTCCGGTTCACCTCCTGCCGCGCCTGCCAGAACCCGCCCGTCACCCGCACCGCCGTGAAGGGCACCGGCTGCACCGGATAGTCTGCGGCGGACAGACTCCCGAGTGCGAGAAGAACGGCGACACCAAGACCGGCACAACGCAGGGTTTTCATGAAGAACAGGGGTTGCCATGATCCTGCCCGGGCCCGCGGCGACTGTCGAAGCCGCCGCGCTCGGACCGTTCGGCACCCCGACGCATCGCCCTCTCTCCCGGAAGAGCCTTGACCCCCCTGCCCGGTCGCTTCGCTCTTGCGCACACGGCTCCTCCCGCTGGCCAACGACCACGAGTGTCGCAATCCATGCCATCGCTGTCTTCCGCCCACCCCCTGCTCGTCCTGGCCCACCCCGGCCACGAATTGCGCTGCCACGGCTGGATGGAGCAGACGCGACCGGACGTCTTCGTGATCACGGACGGTTCGGGCTCGGCGAATTCCTCGCGGGTGCATTCCTCGGCGGCGGTCATCGCCCGGACTGGCGCGCGCCTCCTGACCGGCGCGGGCGCCCTTCCGGATCGCACCCTGTATGCCGCCGTCCTGTCGCTCGACGCCGGGTTCTTCGCCGGGCTTCGCCGGCAGATCCTCGCGCTGGCCTCCGATGGTCCCGCGGGCGCGACCGGCCCAGGGTACACCGAGGTGGTATGCGACGGCCTTGAGGGATTCAACCCCTCGCACGACCTCTGCCACTATCTCGCGCGGTCGGTCGCCGAGGAACTCGGGCTACCCTGCTACGATTTTCCGCTCGAGGGCCAGGCCCAGCACTGGTCACAGGACCGGGTGCTCACGCTGGACGACGCGGCCCTCGGGAGAAAACTCACCGCGGCGGAAAACTATCCCGAGCTGGCCCGGGAAGTCCGCGCCGCGATCGCGCGATTTGGCCGCTGCGCCTTTGCCTTGGAATGCTTCCGCCGCGTCCAACCTGTCCCGGGCACACCCCCGCCGCCCGTGGTGCCGCCCTACTACGAGACCTTCGGTGAAACACGGGTGAGCGAAGGGGTCTTCCGCGAGGTCATCCGCTGGGAGGCGCATTTGCAGAAAATCGCCGCACCCTTCTTCGCGGCCCGCCGGTGAGACGAATCCTCCTCACGAACATCCACCTCGGCGGCCGCTCGGGCACCGAGACCCACTCGCGCGATCTGGTGCGGGAGTGGCGTCGCCGCGGGCACCGGGTCGGCGTGCTCACCCGGGGCCCCCGCGGGCCGATTGCCGACGAGATGGTCGCGCTGGGCGCGGAGGTCGTGACCGAGCCGCGCGCCCTCTCGTTCGCACCCGAGATCATTCACGGGCACCACAACCTGATGGCGGCGGTCGCGTCCGCCGCGTTTCCCTCCGTCCCCGCGATCTGGGTCTGCCACGACGCGGTCTCCTGGCTGGACCGCGCCCCGCGCCTCCCCGGCATCGTCCTCTACGCCGCCGTCGACGAACTCTGCCGGCGGCGCGTCGCCGCCGACCTCGGACTGCCCCTGGAGCAGGTCGTCGTCGTGGGAAATTCGGTCGACCTCGACCTGTTTCAGCCGAGGGGCCCGCTGCCCCCGCGCCCGCGCCGCGCCGCAGTGTTCAACAACTACGCTTCGGAGGCGAATTTTCTGCCCGCCGTCCGCGCGGCGTGCGAGACGGCGGGGCTGGAACTGACGATTCTGGGCGGGGCGTCGGGCCGCCTCTGCGCCGCGCCGTGGCTCGAGCTGCCCAAATTCGACGTCGTGTTTGCCAAGGCGCGCTGCGCCATGGAGGCGATGTCCGCGGGCTGCGCCGTCGTCCTGTGCGGTGTCGAGGGCGCCGGCCCGCTGGTGACGGCGGAAAACTTCGCGGAGCTGAGGCGCTGGAATTTCGGCCGGCATTGCCTCACCGCCCCCGTGTCCCCGGCGACCCTGACGTCCGCCCTTGCCGGATATGAGGCGCGCGCCGCCGAGGCCACGGGCGCCCTCGCCCGCACCCAGCTCGGACTCGCCGGCTTCGGCGAGGCATGGGAAGCGCACCACACGCGGGTGCTGCACACGCCGACGCCCGTGTTTCCGTCGTGCACGGCACTGGACCGCCAGCACCTGCTCCTCAGCCTCCGCGCGCGATGGTATCTGCAGCGGCTCCTCCATCGGGGCCGGCGGCTGGCGCCGACCATGCGCGAAGGAATCTGGGGAACAAACGATTCGGCTTGATTTCCTACAGATGTAGGACTTGTTTCCTACACCTGTAAGACATATGCCGCCAAAAATCTCCAGCGCCGAGTGGGACGTCATGAGCGTGGTCTGGGCCCGGGAGCCCCTGACCGCCACCGAGGTGTTCGAGGCCCTGCCGCCGGGCCACGGGTGGAAGCAGAAAACGGTGAACACCTTTCTCACCCGCCTCGTCGAGAAGGGCGTGCTCACCGCCGACAAGCAGGGCAAGGCCTTCGTGTACACCGCGCGCCTGGCCCGCGAGGACTGCGTGCGCGTCGAGAGCGAGTCGTTTCTCCGCCGGGTCTTCCAGGGCGCGACGGGTGACCTCGTGCTCCATTTCAGCCAGAAAGCGGATTTCACCGCGGAGGAGATCCGCGAGCTGGAACAGATCCTGAAGAGCAAGAAGGCGAAAAAATGACCGCCCTCGACCCGATCTTCCGTGCCGTGCTGGACGCCTCGTGGCGGGCCTCCGCGCTCGTGATCGTGGTCCTGGCGCTGCGCCCCCTGCTCCGCGGGCATCTCCCGGCGCGCGTCGTGTTTTGGATCTGGATCGCGGTGGCCGCCCGCCTGCTGCTGCCCATCACCCTCCCCGTCGCCTGGAGCCCGTTCAACCTCACTTCCCTCGCGCACCCGCCCACCTTTGGGCGTGTTTTGGATTTGGATACGGCCGAGCTTCCCGCGGCATTCGCCGGCCCCGACCTGCCCGCGACGGCTGGCGCGACCCTCGCCGCCAGCCGTCCCGCCCGCGCCTCGCTGACGCCCCTGCCGTGGGTGGCCGTGGTCTGGGCCGCCGGCGTCGCTGCGCTCCTGCTGGCCCGGACGTGGGTGTACGTTCGCTTCCTGCGGCGGTTGCGGCGCTCGTCGACCGAACCGTCCCCCGCCCTCCTCTCCCTGCTGAGGGCAACCGCGGACCGCATGGGTGTGCGCCCGGTCCGTCTTGCCCTCACCGCGGCGGTCGGCGCGCCCGCGCTGCAGGGGATTTTTCGCCCCACCCTCCTCGTGCCACCCGGCTTTCTGGACCCGCTCACGCCGGAGGAGATCCAGGCCATCTTCGCCCACGAACTCGCGCACGCCCAGCGCCGCGATCTCCTCGCCCAGAGCGTGATTCATGCCGCGGCCATTTTGCACTGGGTCAACCCCCTCGTCTGGGTCGTCGCCCGCCTCGCCCGCCATGACTGCGAACTCGCCTGCGACGCCCAGGTGATCCGCCGCATGAGCGCCCCCGAGCGCGAGCTGTACGGCGCGACCCTCCTGAAAACCGTCACTCTGGCTCATGGTCTGACCCCGCCTCCGCTTGGCCTGGGCGTGGTCGAATTCAAACAACAAATAAAACGGAGAATCCACATGATCGTTGCCCACCAATCGTCGCGCCCAGTCCTCACTGTCCTCGGTTGCGCCCTGTTCGCCCTCGTCACCGGCCTGAGCCTCACGCGTGAAGTCCACGCCCAGCCCTCGCCCGCGCCGGCGGTCAGCGCGCCGGCCGCCGCGGCCCCGTTGCGGACCATCACGGTCCCGCCCGGTCAGGACGAACCCCTGCCCGACACGCTCGATCAGCTTTTCCCCTCCGGCACCGTCGCCACCATCGGCGACCGCGTCGTGACCGTCACCGACGTCCGACGGGAAATGGGCCCGCTCTCATATCGGGTCCGTCAGGACGCGCACAGCCCTGAAGAACTCAAGCAGAAGGCTCTGGAGCTCCAAAACTCCGTGATCACCGGCTTGATCCAGCGGATTTTAATCATCAAGGAGTTTCCTATCTACAGCACCGCCGACGGAGCCAGGCACATTGCCGCCGAAGCCATCGACGCGGCCCTCGCTGAGGTCCTGCAGGCGCAGTACGGCAATGACCGCGCCAAGCTCCTCGAAGCCCTCCAGTCCCGCAACATGACAATGAGCGACTACCGCAAATCGCTCGAAGAGGAAATCATCTACCGCTATATGATGAAACAGGCGACCCAATGGCGCCGCCCGGCTCAGTCCATGAGCCAGGAAGGCAAAACCCACCTGCGCCTGATCCAGCTCTCCCGCGCCGAGGGCGAGACGGACGAGGCCCTGCGCGTCCGCGCCAACGCCGCCCTCGCCCGTTTCAGGAACGGCGAAAAATTCGAGGACCTCGCCCGGGAACTGAGCAACGACACCCGGAAAAGCAAAGGCGGCGACTGGGGCTGGCTCGGCAGCTCCGACGTGAAACCCGAGTTCCGCGGACAGTTCGCCGCGCTGAAGAAAGGTGAAGCCAGCGCGCCGATCGTCATCACCGAGGGCGCCTTTTTGCTCTACGCCGACGACCGCAAATAGCTCCCTGCGATCCTCCGGCTCACGC